>DODG01000358.1:2584-4900 GCA_003509065.1 Acidobacteriota bacterium | reverse complement strand
TCATATTGATCGATCTGACTTCTGATGAAAGCCCTGCTGGGTCAAGCACCAAACGGGATGACGCGTAACTATTAACAGTAATTACATCCGCACCTGCATCGATATATGCCTGATGCGTAGATACTAGAACGTCAAAAGAATCGATGCCAACGCGGGCAGACCATGCTTCATCGTGCATTTTTTGACCCCGCCTTTCTAATTCAGTGGACACGCCACTATCAAGAATAGCTAACCCACCAGACTGGATTTTGGAAAGTAGGCTACTATATCTAGTCGTCATTCATGTTCACTTCCATCTTGACCATTCTGTGGCGGCACACATGAAGCGAGAAGAAAACAGAGACTAACAACCGAGATTGGTCGCTTCATTATGTGATTTAACCTAGAAGACGTTTCATACCGCTACTATATTTCCATCCCAATACGCTGCGAAGAAACTAACTTTCTGGCTCCTCTAAATCAGCACTTTAACTCGGCATTCCGAGTGAATCTAAAAACTGAAACTTAGTTTTTGATCTGCAAACGAGACATACCATATTTCGTTTTCACACCACATCTTGAAATTGGGACTAAGTGACGTATATTTTCTTGATTCCACAATCGCATCTATGATCTCTTTGTTAGTTGCGCCGTTTCCGACCAACGCACCTAACTCAAGTTCCAACTCCTTTAGCAATAAAGAATGTCGTTCCCTCTTTTTCTTAGCTTCACGATTCTTTTCACCGATAAAATGCTCTAGGTCTTGTTCCAGTTCTTTGAATACTGGGCGATTCAGAAATTTACATAGCTTTTTATAGTTGCCCTCAATTAGAAACACTTTCGCAATGTCTTCTTTATTAAAGCTATACGTATCAAAATTACCGTCTTTAAATATATCAATATTGTGACGCCTATACTGGTTTTCAAGTTGCTCTATGAGTGGACGTAACCACGCTTGTTGTTCGGATTGTGAATCATGTGATTTTTCTCGCTCTTTTGTCTGTTTAGAACTATCAAACCGCAGCCTGCGTTTAATAGTCTTTGACAAGAATACGATACTGCACCACACAACAATGAGAGTAAGGGAGACACCACCCGCTACCAAAAGCCACCCTATCGACCCCATCCAGTAAAATGAATCGCTATTCATCGGGAGGATGCTTAAAAAGCACAGAAGGGAATATGGTAAACACCAACAATAGAGTTGGAAACGGCCACTTTATTCCACCACTATTAAAACAAACGGATTCCCAAATTGGTATGTGTGATGGGATTGGGGTAAATGGTATCAATCAAACATTTCCGTTCTAACTATTGCTGCCCCTTCGACCATCGCCTTCATTTTCCCTCTCGCTACTTCTCTAGGCAAATATTTCAACCCACAATCAGGCGCCACAACTAATCGCTCTGGCTCTATATACGGTAATGCTTTGCGAATTCGTGAAGCTATAGTTTCCGGAGTCTCAACATTCATATCCGCGAGATCCAACACCCCTAATATGACAGTTTTCCCACTTAATTTTTCTAAAACAGAAGTATCCAAGTTGGATTGGGCCGTCTCAATACTAATTTGGTCACAGTGGCAATGTTTCAGTTGCGGCAGAAAAGAATATCCTGCTGGTCGTTCATGGATTATCGCTGCGTATCCAAAGCATATATGAACAGCTGTTTTCCCACTTGCACCTTCTAATGCTGCATTCAGTGCGGTAAGCCCATATTCTTCGGCCGCTTCTGGCCGAGCTTGCATGTAAGGCTCATCCACCTGAACGATATCCGCTCCTGCCGAAAATAAGTCAGTAATTTCTTGTCTTACTGCTTCTGCATAATCCATCGCAGCGTCAGCAAGTGTTTCATAATAGTCATTCTGAGCTTGCTGACTCATAGTAAACGGCCCGGGCACGGTGACTTTCGTGAGACGATTCGTATGTTTTTTTAGGAAAAGAAAATCATTCACTTGCACCGGGTGGCGTCGACTAATTTTTCCTGCAATCCGCGGAACCGGGTTCGGGTGTCCTGATCGATCTAGCGCCGTTCCCGGATTATGAATATCAACCCCATCAAGAGCAGTGGCAAAGCGATTAGAGTAACTCTCTCTTCTGATCTCACCATCAGTGATGATATCCAGCCCGGCCTCTTCCTGCTCGCGGATGGCTAAAACAGTTGCATCATCTTGGGCTTGTTGAAGAAATTCTTCTGAAACTCTCCAAAGCTCCTTTGCTCGTGTTCTAGGAGGAAATCGACCTGCCAGTTTTGTGCGATCTATTAACCAATCCGGCTGGCAATAACTCCCAACTAACGAAGTAGGAAAAAACATGAAGTCGACTCCTATGAACTCAA
>DODG01000358.1:2289-2463 GCA_003509065.1 Acidobacteriota bacterium | reverse complement strand
GGGCTGGGAAGACTATGGTTACGACACCTTACAGAAAAGTGTTTAGCGAGGCAGCAGAAAGATAGCTACAACAACCCTTCAGGCAAAGCGGCAGTAAGGTGTACACGCGACCGGAGCCCGCCATTGACTGCCGTGTGATAAGCGCGTGTATCTGTGAAATAAACATGGCCGTCT
>DODG01000358.1:0-2203 GCA_003509065.1 Acidobacteriota bacterium | reverse complement strand
CAAACACCAACAACACGATTGGAAGAAGATGTTTCAGTACCCCACTATATTCCCTTGGAAATGCGCTGGGAAGCGCTTTGGTTAGGACACCTTAAAGCAAAGTGTTTAGCGAGGAAGCAAAAAGACAGTTACAAGAACCCTTCAGGCAGAGCGGCAGTAAGATGTACCCGCGGCAGGGGGCCACCATTGACTGCCATGTGATAAGCACGTGTGTCTGTGAAATAAACATGGCCGTCTGCGGGCAAGTGCGTACAGTGATGATTCACGATCAACAAACTACCCGGGTTCGTGATAATTGGAATATGAATTCGAGGTTCAGGGTCACGGTGCCACGAATTGGCGCTGTAAGTCACCTTACGTAACAGTCGCATCCGACCAATCTCCATGTGACGCGTGAGAACTTCATGAACATGAGCAAAATACGTATCTGCGAGGTCAGGTACAAATTCTGAAAATTCTGCTTCATCGACGTAGTCTTCAAACGCTGCTTCCTCATAACGCTCATCGGTCCGCATGTAGTAGCGGCCTGAAAGATCGTTGTCCGACCATGACCCGCTATGGCCGGGGCGTTGAGTCAGGGGAATGACACCCCACACCTCATCGGAGAAGCTTTTCCGTTGCTCCACTTCTGCTAGTGCTGAACGAAGCTTGGTTATATCGAATCTTAAATTGAGCCTCTGAATTTCCGCTGACGGATTAAATTGCGCAACGGCTTCATTATTTGCAGCCACGGTCAGTCTACTTTGAAAGTCTGCGATCGAAAGCGTGTGCGCTTTATCACCGGGATACGGCATAGTGCTGACTCCTTCTAAAGCCCAACCCAATTATCTTCACTCAATAATGCCCCAAGACAACTCCTACATTACTGCAAACACTCCGCCAACACAGTGAACTTCGTGGCATTAGACTGATCCACAATGCATGAAGACATGCGCCCCATGCCAGTGCAGTCGTCATACATATCAGTTCATCGGTTCGCGCGGTGTGGTATTCGGCATTATCAGAATCATTACATCGGTCTAACAGTTTCATTTTCTCAATTCAACCATCACCAGTTCCGGCGACACTACAAAATACGCCCAGACCGATAATAAATAAGAACGGGAACCATCGGGGATCAATAAACGTGTTTAATGAACCTGCTATCTTTGACCATACTGTCCTATTCCTAAGCTCGCCTGTTGCGTAGTGTTCTTCTTTTTTATACCACATCGCCGGTGTAACGATTTCCGCTGCCGGCATCGATAATTCCGACCTCAGCTCCAACACTAAACACCAACGACAGCAGCCGATGGGTGCTAGGTTTCCTCACGAGTCTGCGCCAGAACCGAGTAAATAGGTTTAAAACCCGTTTACTCTAACGGAAGATCGGACCGAGTAGCCCGCTTAAGACCACACTGATTACTAGTGTATAACCGAGGACGATAATGAAACTGAAGGCGGGGTGTACTTGAATCGCCTGCCTCAGAATCGATGCCTGAATTGATAACTGCCAGACAAAGATAGCAGTGATAGCAAGGACAGGGCCCATAAAAAGGCCGGCGGGCGAATCTCCAGCAAAAGCCGGGTCACTCATCGCCGACTGCACTGCGAGCACACTCTCAGTTGCATCTGAGTTGAAGGGCCAGGCAAGCAGATTGGTTAGGGCTAGCGAACCAAACATAGCAGTCGCAGTCTGTTTCCAGCGAGTTGCCAACTGGCGTAATCGCAAAATAAAAAACCATACTGCCCCGAGCAGTAGCGCGTTAGCGGAAAAAATTAACAACTTGGTCGGAAGATCCGATAACGGCTGGGATATCACCTGGACCAACACGTAGAAAGCGGCGACACCTAACAACAGAGTCTCTGACGCCGGCAGATTTTCAGGTCGCTCCCGGAAAAGACAAAGGTTAATGAAACTCCGGAACGTTGATAGTAATTGCATAAAATTTCCAGGACTAACTGTGATGTTGGGCGCTTCTCAGCAGCGGTAGCGGTAGCGGTAGCGCCCAATGATATCATTGCTCCTGTGTTTGTTTAGGTAACCCAGTTGCGGAACCTCCCCTAAAACTCCGACATTTAAAAATAGTCCAAGTGGCGAAGGAAAGGAATCGCCCCCATGGAAAAAAGCTACGGCTAACTTCCGTGGTACTCGATCACTGGAATGAAGCATTCAAACTTGACAAGAGGGACACTGTTATAACCACTTGAGGGGGACATATAC
>DODG01000289.1:2374-4188 GCA_003509065.1 Acidobacteriota bacterium | reverse complement strand
GACTGATAATTTAACTGGGCGATATTGTTAGAGCTTGAATAATAACGTCCAGTGACGCTCTGGTGCATCATAATCGATCCTGTATCTGGTATGTATGACCCACCGGTTATATCCTTAATGCATAATGTTGTTTTAAACCACCGAATAAAAACAAAAAGTCTGGTGGAGGCTTATCGTTTTTCTCTAATGAGCCAAGTAGCGGATTACATAAACATTGCCTAGTTATCATGTGTGGACTGTAGGGTGTCAGATGAACGCTTCTGATTCAGAACGTTTATCTAGTGGATTTTCTCAAATGGGATTTGACTTGTCAGAAGATCCAACCACAGCTGATGTGGTCGTGTTGAATACCTGCGTCGTACGCCAGTCGGCGGAAGATACTGCCACTGGGATGTTAGGCAGGCTTGGTAAGAAAAAACGGAATCACCCCAGTCGAATCATCGGCGTGACTGGTTGCATGGTAGGTCCTGAAAAATCTCAACTTAAGCGCCGTTTTCCTTACGTAGATGTTTGGTCTGGGCCTCAGGAGTTTGGCCCCATTCTGGAATTGGCAGGTATTCGATATGGCCTAGATCCTTCAGGATGCCTCAGCGGTTTGATTCCTGAGCGTCCACACGTTTCTTCATTTATTCCGGTAGTACATGGGTGCGATAAATTCTGTACTTTTTGTATTATTCCGTATCGACGTGGTAGGGAAACTAGCCGACCTTCTTTAGAGATTATTCATGAGGCGGAAATGATGGTTGCCCGTGGCGTGAAAGAAATCACACTTCTGGGTCAAAACGTCGATTCATACGGGCACGACCTGCGACCAAGAATTGACCTTGCCGACCTGATGACACAGGTTCATGAGATTAACGGGCTGGAAAGAATAAGATTCTTAACCTCGCATCCAAACGATATGTCCGTAAGGATACTGGAAGCAGTTCGTGATCTTCCAAAGGTTTGTGAAATGATCAACCTTCCGTTTCAAGCTGGTGATGATACAGTGCTAGCCAATATGAGACGGGGTTATACGATCAAGCAGTTTCTTCAAAAGATCACTCAAATAAAAGAGTTAATCCCGGGTGTGAGCCTTACAACGGATCTTATAGTTGGTTTCTCGGGCGAGTCTGACGCACAGTTCCAAAGATCGATGGAAGTGCTCCGCTACGTTGAATTTGAAAAAGTGCATGTTTCTGAGTATTCGTATCGAGAAGGAACATTTGCATCTCGAAAAATGGAAGATGATATTGATAGGTCCGTGAAAAAAGCTCGTAAGGCTGCAGTCGGAGAACTTCAGCAGGAAATTCAGGCTCGTAATAACGCATGTCTGATTGGCCGTGATTTCGATGTACTTCTGGAAGGTCGTAAGAGAGGGAGGCTGCACGGTCGTAGCAGAGGCGATAAACTAGTGTACTTAAATACACCATCCGATCTGCCATCACATCAGCCTATGATAGGGCAGACGGTTAAGGTTCAAATAACTGAAAGTTCACCATGGTCTCTTGAAGCAGAGTTAATTGAGGTACAGGTGAAAAAAGAAAAGGTGCCGGTCGCATGACGACTGCCTTTAGCAAGCAAACGACCATCGCTATCAGCGAGCTGGAACAATCCGCGTTTTGCCAGACTGACGGTAACCTTCGGACGAAAACTCTCCAGGAAGAATTCCAAACTGGTGTTCGTTGGCAGAAAGTTCCGACGCGATACTTGAAGCTCACTCCTGAAGAAATTGCTGAAGGAATCGTGTTCGCTCGTAAGGAGATAGGAGAAAAAGCTGTTCTTCTCGGGCACCACTACCAGCGCGATGATGTTATTCAATACGCCGACTTTAC
>DODG01000289.1:0-1990 GCA_003509065.1 Acidobacteriota bacterium | reverse complement strand
ATTTTTTGTGGAGTCCACTTCATGGCAGAGACGGCGGACATACTTACGCTGCCGGACCAAAATGTATTGCTTCCTAATTTAGCAGCTGGTTGCTCAATGGCTGACATGGCAACTTCACAAGACGTTCAGGATTGTTGGGACGACCTCGATTCGATCTTGGGTTCAACGGATAGGGTCATACCGATAACTTATATGAATTCGGCTGCTGCTATAAAAGCACATTGTGGAAAAAATGGAGGATTGGTTTGTACCTCGTCTAACGCTGATAAAGCATTCGATTGGGCGCTGGACCGTGGCGAAAAGATTTTATTTTTGCCAGACCAACATCTTGGCCGTAATACCGCAATTGCAAAAGGTATCTCTGAGGATGATATGGCGGTATGGAATCCGTTTTTACCGATGGGAGGCCTCTCTACGGAGGAAATAAAAGGGGCAAAGATTTTACTATGGCAGGGTCATTGTTCCGTTCATACCCGATTTACGGTTGATCAGATCGAAGCAGCGCGAAGCCGCAACCCGGAGACAACCATCATTGTTCACCCTGAGTGTACGCGAGAAGTAGTTGCCGCTTCCGATATGTACGGTTCGACCGAATTCATACTTGAGAGTATTGTAGATGCGCCTGCAGGGACCTCTTGGGGAGTCGGAACAGAGATCAATATGGTGCGCAGGCTAGCCGATGAAAATCCGAATAAGGAAATTTTCTCTCTTGACCCTGTAGTTTGTCCCTGCGCGACCATGTACCGAATACATCCTGCATATGTTCTTTGGGTTCTTGAGGGCATAATGGCCGGACTTGCGATAAACCGGATCGAGGTTGAACCAAGAACTCGTGTAAACGCTCTCGTCGCGCTTGAGCGGATGCTGGAAATCTCTGGCTAAAACAACCAGGCAACATTTAGCTAAACAATACACATGATTCCAAATCCCGGTGAACTTGACGCAATTATTGATCGTGCGTTGGCGGAGGATGCAGTTGGATCAGATGTGACTTCCCTGTCATTAATTTCAGCATCTGTTGAAGCCAAAGCATCGATCGTTGTCAAACAATCGGGCATTCTTGCAGGATTACATATAGCAGATGCTGTATTTAACCGTGTAAACCCTGACTTGAAGTTCGTCCACCGCTTACAAGATGGTGATCGCTTAACCACTGGGCAGTCCTTAGCTACGGTCTCCGGATCTATTGCTTCGATACTCAGTGGAGAAAGGACCGCACTCAATTTTCTACAGCGGATGAGTGGTATAGCCACTCTAACGGATTTATATGTATCTGCTATTGCTGGAACTACTGCTTCTATCGCAGATACCCGGAAAACAGTTCCGGGACTACGGGTGCTTGATAAATACTCTGTGCATATTGGGGGAGGTCGAAATCATCGGATGAATCTGAGCGATGGTGTGCTCATCAAAGATAATCACATTGCTGCGCTTCGAAATGAAGGAAACACGCTTGAACAAGTGATAAAACAAGCTCGCTCATATGCTCCTCATACGTTAAAAGTTGAAGTTGAAGTTGAGTCGGTTCAAGGCGCAATATCCGCAGCTAGTGCTGGTGCCGATATCGTAATGCTCGATAATATGCATCCAGATGATATGCGGTCTGCTGTCGCTCAAATTTCTGATCAATGCATTGTAGAGGCGTCTGGTGGGGTCACACTTGAAAACGTAGCGGAAGTGGCACGCAGTGGAGTTGATATTATTTCAATTGGTGCGCTGACCCATTCACCTCCTGCACTTGACATTTCACTTAACTACGAAGCAAAAACAACCTGAAAAAAGCAACCACCTTACCCAAGATGTACTGAAGTCATTTCAATGTATTTGAATTTACGTTTGCCGCCGCCGGGGAATATCTTTGTCACGTGAATCTAAAAGGATTGTGAAAGGGCCTGAGTTATCGATCTTCACGTTCATTGATGCTCCGAAAATTCCAGTTTGTATCTGCAGGCCACTTAGTTGAAAAGCCTGCACTGTTTTGTCGAATATA
>DODG01000268.1:1482-2918 GCA_003509065.1 Acidobacteriota bacterium | reverse complement strand
CGAAACACCAATCGTTTATTGGCCGATGACCTAGATATTTTAGGTGGTAAGACTGGATTTATACGAAAAGCGGGCTACTGTCTAGCGACTTTAATTAATCTTCCTAATGTCGGGCCAGTCGCAGTTGTCGTGTTGGGGGCCTGGTCTAATTCAGATCGATTTAATGAAACCCATCTATTGGCGAATTGGGTTTCCACTCAATTTGCAGAATAGAAGTAGCCGTGAAATCTTGTAGTTGGCAACCCGAACATAGTTATTCTGAGGAGTGAAAGAATGAGTTCAGAAAAAGTGCAAACGTTCACAGATGAGAATTTTGATTCGACGGTAGTCGGCGCAGAAGGACCGGTCCTCGTCGATTTTTGGGCTGAATGGTGCGGCCCCTGTCGCCAACTGGCTCCCACGGTAGAAGCCCTAGCCAGTGATTATGATGGAAAAGTCACCGTTGGGAAACTGAATGTTGACGAACATCCAAACGTCGCTCAGCGGTTTAGTATTCGAGGTATTCCGACGCTTCTACTTTTTAAAGGTGGAGAAGTGGTTGATCAGGTGGTCGGAGTCGCTGATGACTCAAAATTGAAATCTATGCTTGATCAGCATATTTAACACATCTGGGATTGTATGCAGGAAGTCATTATTATTGGTTCGGGTCCAGCCGGTTTGACGGCAGCGATTTATGCTGCTCGTGCAAATCTGAACCCTTTAGTTATTGAGGGTTTGGACGCTGGCGGACAACTGATGCTTACGACGATGGTCGAGAATTGGCCTGGCTATCGTGACGGTATTATGGGTCCGGATTTGATTGCCGAACTGCGAGCCCAGGCAATCCGATTTGGTTCTCAAATCACTACTGGTAACGTGAACAACGTTGACATCTCGAGCTCTTCCATAAAAGTGCAACTAGGCGAAACGCTGTATGAGTCACGGTCGCTCATTATTTCAACGGGTGCGTCTGCGCGGCTCCTTGGATTGCCATCCGAACTCAAACTAATGGGTCATGGTGTTTCAACTTGTGCTACCTGTGACGGGTTCTTTTTTAAAGAACGACCCATCGTTGTTGTGGGTGGTGGTGATTCCGCAATGGAAGAAGCGATCTTTCTGACTAAATTTGCAGCCCACGTGACGGTTGTACATAGACGGGATGTATTGCGAGCGTCAAAGATTATGCAAGATAAAGCGCTCAATCACCCCAAGATTTCATTTGAATGGAATACTGAAATCTCAGAAATAAAGGATGTCGAGGCTGGCAAGGTTACTTCTGTAATTCTTCGTCACGTCGATTCCGGAGTGTTGAAAGAGTTATCAGTCGACGGAGTGTTTGTCGCGATCGGTCATAATCCAAATACATCCTTGTTTGCCGGCCAGCTGGATCTCGATGAACAGAACTACATAAAAACAACAAACGGTTCACTGACTTCTCGGTCAGGTGTGTTTGCGTG
>DODG01000268.1:0-1134 GCA_003509065.1 Acidobacteriota bacterium | reverse complement strand
GGTGATGTTCAAGATCCGGTGTATCGACAAGCGGTGACCGCAGCCGGATCCGGCTGCATGGCGGCTATTGACGCAGAACGCTATTTGGAATCTTTGCCTATACTTGGAGATGTGAATCTAGGTGAAGAATAGTGACTGGATCGAACTTTAATCAATCCAGCCCCCTCCGAGGATGATGTCGTTATCATGCCAGACTACAGCCTGGCCTGGCGTGACCGCTAACTGGGGTTCGTTGAAACAGACTTCAACTCGGTCTCCCTCGAGCCTCTGTACGGTAGCGTTGGATGGCTCATGTCTATGACGAATTCTTGTTGCTGCGGTAATTGGGCCTGTTGGAGGAGTACTTCCTATCCAATTAACATTAGAGGCAGTAAAACAGGTTCGCTCCAATGCACGTTTTGGGCCAACCGTAATGACGCGTGTCGCAGCATTGATCTCTAAGACGTAAAGGGGTTCTCCGGATTGAATTCCTAATCCTCGACGCTGTCCAATAGTGAAACGATGGATACCATTATGTGTCCCAAGAGTTTCCCCGTCTAGGTTTTGAATAATGCCAGCGCCACTCTGCACTTCGGCGTGCTTCTCAATAAATTGGATGTGCTTACCAGTTTGAACAAAACACAGTTCCTGGCTATCGGGCTTATCGGCAACAGGAAGGTCTCTCTCTCTGGCATATGATCGGACGGATGTCTTTTGATAATTGCCAACTGGAAAAATGGCCTGAGATAGCTGCTCTTGATTTAAACCGAAAAGGAAATAAGACTGATCTTTATCAAGATCGAGTCCGCGTTTTAAAAGAAAATCTCCAGTCTTGGGATCTTTTTCGACTCGGACGTAATGTCCGGTAGCCACGCCTTCAGCTTTTAAGGTCACTGCACGGTCTAATAAGTGGGTAAACTTCAACTCGCTGTTACAGTGCACGCAGGGTATGGGAGTTCTACCGGAGGTGTACTCTGAAACAAAGTTTGATGTTACTAGCTTTTTAAATTGCTCCTGAAAATTAATGACATAGTGAGGAATTCCCAGAACAGAGGCTGCTCGTTTCGCATCGTGTAGATCATCAATGCTGCAACAACTACCAAATCCCGTGTCCGCATCTCGCTGATCGTATAGCTGCATCGAAAAACCGATAAC
>DODG01000286.1 GCA_003509065.1 Acidobacteriota bacterium | reverse complement strand
TTCAACACCTATTGGCTGTGTGTCTTCGAAACCCGCGATATCGTGACAACTAAAACAGCCGTAACGTTGAATAACGCGCCGGCCGAGTTCCACAGTCCGCTCGTCCGTAGAGAGTGCCGCCACCGTTGCTTCAGCCTCCTCGGTTGGCACCACAGCCTTTAGGTAATCGAGCAGAACGTCATCGCGATATGCCTGATCGTACTCAGCGACAGCCTCAACCCCCCCGTCTCCGGTCAACGTCATGAGATACGCTGCAATGTCTCCTGCTTCTCCATCAGTCAACCTAAGGTCAGGCATGTACGTGTCCGGACTAAAGTGGGCAGGATTACGGACCCAATCGAAAAGCCACTCGTAGCTAGTTTTGTTACCAATATTTTGAAGAGCTTGCCCAAATGTTCGACGGGGGCCGGCCTCGGTTCTGGTTTCATTGCCAGAAACATGACAGGCCAAACAACCAACTGATTCAACGAGTCGCTGACCTTCTAACGCATCACCTCGTGGTGGCACCCGAACTGCAAACTCATGGTTCTCAGAGTTTGCAAACAAGTAAGCAACTGTTGCTTCAATTTCAACTTCATTACGCTTCGCATCAGCCGGTGAAGAACTATTCGAGTTATACCAGACTCTAGGCATCCATGTGGTCGGCTTAACAGCTTGGGGATTACGGATCCAGGTCTTCACCCAATCTTCAGTCAGCTTAACGTCAATCTTACGTAAACTCGGTCCAGGCTTGCGCAGGTCTTCGAAACCGCCGCTCTTGTGGCAGGCAGCACAACCCGCCCGCTCATACAGCCCATAGGCCAGATTGAGGGATTTTGCTTCCGGAATATGAATTTCATTGTCATGGCATTTGGCACACGAAGCTTCCGCCATGCCGGAGGGTAGCATCGGGTAGTCCCAGAGATGCGGTTCTTCCCAGTTATAGGCTTCTTCCCAGGCATGTAACTGTTCTTCACTAACTGGAGTGTGAGCAACATCACGAAACGAAACTGACTGCCCCATACCTTCATGGCAGACAGTACAGCCCGTCTGTTCGAGCGGGTGTGGTGATGCACTTCCCACGTAAGTCGACAGATTTGAATGGGTTCGAAATGGCTGCGGGTAGTCTTCGTAACCCTCACGGTCGATCGCCAAGTGACAAGTCATGCACCGATCCATTTTCGGCACACGCGTGAAATTAACGTCGTCCAGGATGTTTGGTGTCACCACCTGCTGGACAGTGATCGTTGGTGCCATGAAATCCAATAGAGGAGCGTTAAGTAAAAACTCATCTCGGAAATTTGGTTCTATGTCTCCAAGACGCTCACTTAGCCTGCGAGACTCTGCTGTTAGTTCGCCGATCTCCTCGTCAAGATCGGTAACCTCCTTACTAAAGTCGGCTATTTCACCACGCAAACCATTACGTTCAGCAGTCAATCGTTCAACTTCAAGTCCCAATTCAAGCCACTCTGCATACTGCGCTTCGATTACAGCTTGCGTCGCGTCCAGGCCTAGCGCATCAGGATCCCGCTCGCGCTCGACCTCAAAAGTGTACTTGTCGACGTCGTAATTCGCCTTTGCGAACTGGTATAACTGATTCGCGAGGTCCAACTGCACGTCCACAACGTCCAACTCATCTTGAAGGATTGACACTTGCTCGGTCTGGACTTCAAGTCGCGCCTCAGCGTCAGCTCGTTTCGCCTCAAGTTCACTAATAACTCTGGTATCAACCTCTTGATTAGCTGCCTCGAGACTAGCACGGGTCACTTCCATCTCAAGTTGGACAAACCGGCGTTGATATCCTTTCCATTCACGGTCATAGTCGTCCCACACCATCCACAGCATCGAAACAAACAGAAAGATACTCGACGCAGCAAAAACTACGTTGAGAAAATCGATGTTATATGCGTGTCCTACTGACTTCTTGTCAGCCATATCATTTATTTATTCGCGTCAAATATTGAAAAAGAATTCAGGTATTGCTACAACGTATTTCAAATTAAACAACCATCTCGCGAGCATCTTTACAGGCAACGAAAGCATCGATAGGAACAGGAACGCTCCGATATAGAAACGTACTGGCCCCATCTTTTCCAGGTAATGTTTACACCATGTTTTTGCCATCACCACTGGCAGTACAACAACGTAGACTCCCGTGAGGGCAAGGCCCAAAAACTCCCTCAAGAACCAATTATCTGGCATACCGGTACCGAGCCCACGCACCCATACATACTCGGACAGATTTACATTGGTAAGCGCTTCCAGTTTGTGAATATCCCAGTATTCAAAGGGCCCAAAGAAATTCCAATTCGGTCCACGCAGGAAGGTGCCCAGCACAATCAAGGAGGACCAGAGAACGACGAAGCCAAACAGGAAAATCGTAATCTCAGCCTTTCGCTCGATAAATGTATAGTAGCCATTTCCTTTGGGATTTGTATCGATGTAAGGAATCGCCATCAAGCCAACAACAATCAAACTCGGCAATACGACGCCGGCCAGCCACGGGTCGAAATAAACAAGCATCTCTTGTAATCCAAGAAAATACCAAGGAGCTTTCGAGGGATTCGGTGTTGCGGCGCTATTTGCTGGCTGCTCTAACGGCGCCTTAAGTAGTATCGACCAAAGAATCAAAACAACTGAACACAACACCAGACAAATAAGTTCCGTATAAACCAGATCTGGCCAAACCCAAACGCGACCCTCCTCTTCTTTCTCAATAGGAGGCTTTCCGTCTGCGATGCGTTTATCGTTCAACACCCCTTCTCTTATCGAATACCAGGTAAAGAAGATGAGTAAAAAGATTAGAGCGACGATCGGAACGTTGTCTGGTTTAGCAATAATTAATCTGAAATTCTCATCGAATAAACCAAACCCAAAAAAGACGGCTAAAAAAATCTGTAGCCCCCAGCCAACTCGCGTTGAAGCAAAGGTTTCTCGCTTCCATACGAGAAGTATCAGCAAGGAAAGAGTTAACGTGAAAAACACACGTGGATCAGCAAAAAAATTAAAGAAGTCCTTTATGGCGTCCATAGTATCGACTAGCCTGATTTCGCGAAACTTTTACTGTTAGGAACTCCTCACATCGGACCTGAAATTCCACCGTCTTTACGTACTCGCCAGAAATGGATGGCCATTAGAAACCCAATGACAAGCGGCAATGCCACACAGTGCAGCACGTAAAATCTGAGCAATGCACCTTCCCCAACAAAAGTGCCACCCAGTAAAGCAAATCTGGCATCATCCGCCGCGTGAATCAATTTGACATCGCCCAAAGCTAAAAGGGCAGAACCGGGACCTTCAGAACCCAGAAATGGTGCTGCACGAGCCATGTTTGAACCAAC
>DODG01000345.1:2303-3605 GCA_003509065.1 Acidobacteriota bacterium | reverse complement strand
AGAGTGGCGATGCGTAGTTTGGTTGTCATGTCTGAATATGGGCTGTATTTGTATTTAGATGAATGGATTTTGTGATTTTACGAAATAAAAAAGTCGACGCAGCGTAAAACTGCGCCGACCTAGTTTTTAGTAATCGGCACTAACTAACTATCGGCACTGTTAATTTTTCCAGCTGATCCTGGCATTCGATTTTTCGCTTCAAGTTTCGCCGTTACCTCTGGATTTTGGCCAGCACTGGGCCATTCACCTCTTAGAACTGCTGCTACCTGCTGGGACGCGCGTTGCGGTGCAAGCCAAGCTGCACGCGTAGAAGCACCTGCCAGGTGCATTGCAGTGATCACATTGTTCATCTGTAGTAACGGGTTTTTAGGGTCGACAGGTTCTTGCTCGAATACATCCAGGCCTGCCCCACGGATTTTCCCGGCTTTAAGGGCCTCGATCATTGCTGGCTCATCGGTGACCGAGCCTCGACAAACGTTGATGTAATAGGCAGATTCTTTCATGTGATCGAACTGTTCGGCGCCGATCATGTGGAATGTTTCGGTGTTCAATGGAACCACTACGATAATGTAATCGGAACGCTCACACAGTTCGTTGATTTCAAAAACCTGTTCAACGTTGTATTCTCGGATAATCCAGGGGGCAACGTATGGGTCGTATACGAGTGTTTCCATCCTCCAACCCTGACCGAGTTTGCGAGCAACTTGGCGTCCTATGTTTCCAAAACCTACTATCCCGAGAGTTTGCTCGTCGATGGGTTCAATTGGAAGGAACGGTGACCGGTCCCAGTTACCGGTGTCTCGTAGCTGATTGGTGGTTTGCACAACTTGCCGGTTTAGCGCAAGGGCCATCGTCACGGCCTGATTCGAAACTTCTTCGGCACACATTCCTGCACCGTTCGTGACTATGATGCCCATGTCGGTAGCAGCATCTACATCTATATGGTTGAACCCGTGTGAGTAGACTGCAAGAACTTTGGCTTGGTCCGCTGCCCGTATCACTTGCTCAGTGCCCCAGCCTCCTCGCATCATGATTGCATCGGCACCTCGCACAGCTTCAATAGCTTCACCTTCTGATTGAGGCGATTCCTGAATGAATTCAACATCTAGATCAGCCATCTCGGCTCTTTCGTGATGCAAGGGATCATCCGTATTAGGTCCAAGAACCACGACTCTTTGCTTTGTCATTTTTATTGCTCCATAACAGTGAATTGAAACCAAAGACCTAGGTTGAAACTTTTATTGATCAGTGCTTTAGCCCAGGCTAATTACCTTGTTCCGCCAGCATTACCTCCCAGCTGAC
>DODG01000345.1:0-1909 GCA_003509065.1 Acidobacteriota bacterium | reverse complement strand
CCGCATAGCTTCTTGACCCAGTTGCGTGTTTGCCCGGTTCCATGCGGTTTCGCTATAGGAAGCGTAGTGACTTGTAACTGAAACATTATCCATTTTCAACAGGGGATTATTTGGATCGACAGGTTCGTATTCGAATACGTCTAAGCCGGCGCCAGCGATCTTTTTTTCTTTGAGTGCATTGATGAGCGCTTGCTCGTCAACCACCGGACCTCGTGAACAGTTGATCAGGTACGCGGTTGTTTTCATCAGGTCAAAGAATTCCGCGTTTACCATGTGATGTGTTTCTGGGGTTAGATATGTATGAGGAGAAACGTAGTCGGAACGCTCTGCTATCTCCTGCGGGGTGCCGACCATCTCGACGTTGTATTCCTTTGAATCCCAAGAAGAGACAAAGGGGTCGTATGCGATCACTTTCATGCCAAAGGCAAGTGCTTTTCTTGCGACCGCACGCCCGATGTCGCCCAAACCAATTATCCCGAATGTTTGACCCGCGATATGACCCATCGGAGCTAGATATTCCCGAGTCCATGTACCATTCTTCACCAGTTTGTCATGAAGAACGAATTTTCTTGAACAAACAAGGAAGTGCATCATTGTTTGATTGCTGACTTCTTCCGTGCCGAACGATGCTGTGTTAGCAAGAATTACGCCATGTTTTACCGCAGTGTCGAGGTCCATCCCGTCGTAACCGTGACCGAACGAGATCAGACCCTTGCAGCGCCCGTTGTTCCCCATGTGTTTAAAAAGTGTCGGCGAGATTCCGTGCCCCTGGCTCATCGCTACGTCTGCATCCTTAAGGGCCTCGATCAGCTCTCCTTCGCTGTTACCGTCATAAACGATAAACTGCGCACCCATTTCTCTGACCGCTTTGCTTTGTTGATCGAGATCCTTCGTGTAGACACCGGGCCGGTCACTCGGCCCCAGATAAAGGACTCGAATATTTTTCGATTCTGTACTCATTATTCTCTTTTTACTATTCAGGGCTGACAATACTTTCCGCGTTGCCGCCCTGCCATACATTCATCATGTTTTCGAAGGCAAATCGTACTCTTCTTGGGTAACTTTCGTAACTCTTTCCGGCGATATGTGGTGCAACTACGACGTTTTCGAGATCGAGGATCGGGTTGCTTGGATCCACTGGTTCTTGTTCGAAAACGTCAAGGCCCGCGCCCCAAATTTCACCATCTTCAAGTGCGCGTATTAAAGCTTTTTCCTGTACAACTGGCCCTCTGCACGTGTTGATGAGAATAGCTGTTTTCTTCATAAGTCGTAATTCGGACTCACCGATTAATCCGTGTGTGCTTCCATCAAGTGGAGTGTGCAGTGTGACCACGTCCGATCGCTCAAGTAATTCTTCGAGCTCTACTTTCACGGCTCCAAAGCTTTCTGCTTTTTCACTACGTACCTTATCCGTATAAAGAGTTGTAGTTTCGAAGCCACGGAGCATGCCTGCGACCGTGCTCCCGATTCGACCTGCACCGATTATTCCGACAGTTGTTGCGAACAGTTCGTGCGAGTCGCGTCCGTCGACTTCCGGGCGCATCCACTGTCCAGCTACAGTGTCGGCAGCCGCTACGGTCAGATGGCGAATAGTAGAAAGTGTCAGCGTGATCGCGAATTCAGCAACGGGGATAGCGTTCGCTCCACCATTGTTTGCCACGGGGATACCCAATTCACCCGCAAGTCGAAGGTTGATCCCGTCAAACCCCGCCGAGCAAAGTTGGACCAGCTTCGTTTTTTTTGCGACCCGCAATACTGTGTCCGATACACCGTGTCCGAACACAAGTATGAAATCAGCGATTTTAGCCGCCTCTGTAACCTCAGCTTCTGTTGAGTCGCTTGTACACACATGCAAGTCCCACCCATCAGGCTTCATTTGGTTTGCCATATCCAACAACGGAAGTGCAGG
>DODG01000069.1:2551-3206 GCA_003509065.1 Acidobacteriota bacterium | reverse complement strand
CTTGTTCAACAAAGCTCTTCCAATACCGGAAAATAACTCTTTATTTCTTCATCGTTACCCGTAGGCAAAAAATATACCACCACTATAGCGAATAGAAACCTAATGTTTAGCCAAGAATGAAAACAGAATATTACAGAATTCAATTTTCTGCTCTTTACCGGCTACCACGTGCGCAACATCCTTCATAGTAACGCCTTCGGCACCATTTATCCCCCACTCAAGTGGCAAGGTCGTTCGTGGGCCGGTGACCATGTCTTTAGCCGCATGAATAATCAAAGTTGGCGCTTGAATCGACTCCAAACGTTCCATGGTATCGTGAGTCAAGCACGCCTCGACCAAGCGTTCATGCGTTCCGTAGTTGTCTTTTAGTTCCCGCCACTGGCCATCAGGCCCCAATAAACGATGCTTATTCTCGTTATAAAATTCCGGAAGAAAGGAATAAATACAAACAAATTCTTGGAAAGTTAGAAATCCCGAATCACGATGAACGCTTCGAAACAAATTCAACTGATCGAAAAGATATTGGTCGCAAGATGCCCACGCGCCCATGTTCACCATACTTCTAACCAGGTCTGGCCTATTGATTGCGACTTCTTGCCCGATACAACAGCCCATGCCCACCAAGCCGATCAAGTGCACGTTGGTCCAGTTAAGA
>DODG01000069.1:0-2163 GCA_003509065.1 Acidobacteriota bacterium | reverse complement strand
GATCATCGGTTGAATTACCGATTCCACGATAATCGTATACCAGTACTTTGTGCTGGTCTGTGAGACCGCGCGCTAGAGCCTTCTCATTCCCATGGCAATAAGTACCCCAACCGCCCATGCAAACAGCTGGCGCTCCCGACCCATGAATCTCGTAATACATTTCGTGGTTGTTAATGCTTGCAGTAGGCACTAGCAAATCTCCAATGCTTGATTTCCTTCATCCCATTGTATACAACCATTCTTAGCTGTCCCTCCCCCAGAATTCTTATCTCGAGAAAAGACTTCCAGATCTTCAAACACTTGATTCATGGTAACGTTGCCAAAGTCAATCGCCGCGTCATTTTAGCGAGCAAAAATAATTAATGTCACTTGAGCTCCTTTGCCAACCCATGCACCAGCAACTCAGTGCACTGCTGAAGGGTGGCGTCTCTGCTGAAGAATTGACTCGTGACTATCTTAATCGGATTTCACATTACGGCACCAAATTGAATGCGTTCATGACAGTGTTCTACGATAGTGCATTGCAAGCCGCCAAAGTTGCTGATCAAAAACTGCTCTCCGGCAAACCTCTTGGGGCTTTGCACGGAATTCCCTTCGGGCTCAAGGACATTATTGAAGTTGAAGGACAAACGACGACCTGGGGTTCTTATGCGCTCAAAAATAGAACTTCAGACGAGACCGCAACGGTGGTAGAGCGCCTTATTGATCAGGGCGCGATTATTCTCGGGAAAACCCAGTCGGTCGAATTTGCGCTCGGTGGCTGGGGCACAAACGAATTCTTTGGAACCCCTTGGAATCCATGGGATCTTGAAACTCACCGAATACCGGGAGGATCCAGCAGCGGTTCCGGTGTCGCTGTCGCTGCTGGCCTTTGTGCAGCAGCGCTGGGTTCCGATACCGGCGGTTCAGTCCGATTACCTTCTGCTTATTGTGGCATCACCGGGCTGAAACCAACGTTCGGTCGGGTATCAAACTATGGTGTCATGCCACTTTCTACATCACTTGACACGGTCGGTCCGATGGCTCGGTGCGTAGAAGACGTCGCCCTAATTTATGACGTTATTCGAGGACCCGATTCCAAACATCTACCCACATTACAACCGCCGCTGGACAACCCAATAACTCATCTTCGAAAAGGCATTTCTGGGATGCGCCTCGCCGTTCTGCCAGATGAAGAACGAGAGGTTTTGTCTAGCACAGTTAATGACGCCTACGAGCGCTCTTTGAGTTTGATAAAAGATCTCGGTGCAAAAATTGTGGTACGCGGACTCCCTCATCCATTTGAAACCTATCGAAAGATGTCGTCGGTCATCATCAGTGCAGAAGGCTACTCCTATACCACTGATTTAGTAGATCAGAGTGAGCTTCCTATTGGGAGCGCTGTCCGCAGTCGAATGTTGCACGGTAAATCGTGTTCTGCAAAACAATATTTGGATGCTTTGCATCAGATGAATCTCTGGAGAGCTGAATTTTCTGAACAAATGAATGATATTGACGCACTGGTTACGCCAACCACAATCGATTGTGCTATTCCTGTTGATGAAGTGGATGAGCAGGTTCTTCCTGCCCATTTTACCCGGGCGACCAACGTGCTAGGCCTCTGTGCGCTGGCAATTCCCAGCGCCCACTCACCCGATGATCTGCCCATATCGATTTGTATTCATGGGCATCCTTTTCACGATTCACATATTCTCAGAATCGGATGGGCACTCGAACAAGCGCTTGGTGAAAGCAGCCGCATCCCACGTGGACTAGAATTGGAATAATTGCCAGCACAGAAATTAAGCGCTTATTTACAATAATTCAAGCATTGTAGAAGCATCGCTGATTTCAAGCCCCAATCCATCTTCGACATTGAGATGGGCAATCACACCATCATCAACAATCATCGCGTACCTTTTAGAACGAAGCCCGAAACCCACTGTTCGAAGATCGGTCTCTAGCCCCATGGCGCGACTAAAATGACCACTCCCATCTGAAACCATTGATACCTTGCCTTCAACAGCCTGCGTTTTCCCCCAGGCATCCATCACGAAAGGATCGTTAACAGAAAGGCAGATAATTTCCTCTACTCCCTTCTTGCGAATCGTCTCCGATTGACGAACATAACCTGGAAGATGCTCCGCCGTGCAAGTTGGTGTGAACGCACCCGGCACCGCGAAA
>DODG01000018.1 GCA_003509065.1 Acidobacteriota bacterium | reverse complement strand
CAGTAACCATGCGGGTTCTTGGCAAGATATTGTTGATGGTAATCCTCGGCATAATAGAACGATGGTGCATCGACAATTTCAGTCGTGATCGCGGCACGATGTCCAGCCTGCACTAACGCTTGTTCGTAAGTTGTACGCGAGATCCGCGCAGCCGTTAACTGTGTGTCTTCGTAAGTGTAGATGCCTGATCGGTACTGGGTACCAACATCATTGCCTTGACGCATCCCTTGTGTCGGGTTGTGCGATTCCCAAAACACTCTCAGTAAGTGTGCATAACTCACAGACTCGGGATCAAACACGACCCGGACGACTTCATTGTGACCCGTCTGCCCAGTACAAACTTCCTGATAAGTCGCATTCGGCGTGTAACCACCTGCGTACCCGACTGCAGTCGTGTACACGCCCTCGATCTGCCAGAATGTTCGCTCGGCACCCCAAAAGCAACCCAAACCGAACAAAGCCATCGCTAATTCCTTCGGAAACGGTGGCTTAAGTGGATTACCGTTAACAAAGTGCGCGTCCGGCACAGGCATTGCCGTGGACCTTCCTGGTAACGTTTCGGATAATTTCGGCACAGCTAATGTTCCTTTGAGAACCAAGCATTCTATGACTAATGCTCTATTCACTAGAATGAAACTGACACACTTACAGGAAGTATTTTATACACTATCCATGTATGCTGAAACACGACACTGCAGGTGTTGGCATCAGCCACAGCCTTCTCACTTTCTGAATATTCTGCTCCAAGGACAATAATCTCGATGATTGGTGATCAACTACTTCTTTTCGGAGTGCTTCTGACAGTCTTCGCCCTGCTCGTGTGGGGTCGGGTCAGATACGACGTTGTTGCCTTTGGCGCCCTAATTGTTGCCTCCATGGGTGGAGCGATACCTCAGGATGCGTTGTTTGACGGATTTGCACATCCTGCGACGGTGATCATCGCCCTGGTGCTGATCATCAGCGAAGGACTGAAGAGTTCAGGGGCGATTGAGGTATTAGCACGCTATCTGATTAGCGCCTCACGGAAACTGCGCCTACATATCGCTATCATGTCAACAGTCGCCGCGGCACTGAGTGCGGTCATGAACAACGTCGCAGCACTCGCATTATTGATGCCAGTAGATATGCAAGCTGCGAGGAAGGCTAAACGGAGTCCGGCACTCAGTCTTATGCCGGTCTCGTTTGCATCCATTCTCGGCGGGATGGTCACCTTGATCGGCACGCCTCCAAACGTCGTTATTGCGACCTTCCGAGAGCAGTCCCTGGGAAGCTCTTACAGCATGTTCGATTTCGCGCCAGTCGGACTCATTGTAGCGATCGTCGGCGTCACCTATGTCACGATTATCGGGTGGAAATTCATTCCGGTCGAACGGAGGAAACACAACAGCGCTGAAGACTTGATGGATCTAAGCAAATACATTGCTGAAGGCAAAGTGAAGGACTCATCAATCGCGATCGATAAGACGCTGCAGGACCTGCGAAAGATCGCAAAAGATGAGCACGATGTGGAGGAGCTTACCGGTCTTGTCCGCCAAGGCAAACGTCTTGCTGGTGAAATATATCTTGAGGTTATACGCAAGGGCGACGTAATCGTCATGAAGGGTCTCCCTCAGGCAATCGAACAATTCATCGGCTCGACAGGTTTGGAATACGCGGGCGGTGAAAAGCACCAGGGTGTCACAAGCGAAACACGTGAACTACTTGAAGTTGTTGTGCCGGAAGGTGCGCGGATTGCTGGGCGCTCCGCCGATAACCTCAAACTCCTCCGTCAACACGAGGTGACTCTACTCGGTGTCTCACGCAACGGAAAACGGTTTCACGATCGGGTTCGCGAGTTACGTATCAAGGCTGGTGACATGTTGTTGCTCATCGGTAATGAAAATATCCTGGACGAGGTTGTAGACTGGCTGGGCTGCCTCCCGCTAGCCGACCGGGAAGAAAAGCCACTCGAAGTAGTTCAGCGGAACAAGGCTTGGCTGGCAGTTCTAACTTTCGCCGCAGCAGTCCTCACAGCGAGTGTCGGCCTACTCTACTTACCAGTTGCGCTCGGAGCCGTCGCCGTCATCTATCTACTGTTCCGTATCGTGCCTCCGTCCCAGGTATACGAGAAGGTACAATGGCCGGTCATCGTTTTACTTGGGTGTTTGATCCCAATAGGAACTGCCCTAGAAGAAAGTGGCGGGACGGCCCTAATCGCACAAGGCATTGTCGATTGGTCACAAGGGTTGCCTGTAGTCGCCGTCCTTGCGATTCTCATGATCGTGACTATGACTCTGTCGGATGTACTAAACAATGTCGCTACCGCGTTGATCGCTGCACCGATCGGGCTCAACATCGCCCAACAGCTCGGAGTCAGTCCAGATCCATTCTTGATGGCTGTTGCAGTCGCTGCTTCGTGTGCTTTCCTGACACCCATCGGCCACAAAAACAACACGATCATCATGGGGCCAGGTGGCTACAAATTCGGTGACTATTGGAGGATGGGTTTACCCTTGGAAATACTCGTGGTGGCCGTCGGACTACCTGTTATTCTCCTAGTCTGGCCATTAGCGGGTAACCTGCAGTGATGAGGCAACTTAACTTCTGCTGTGCGGTGGTTGTTGCGCTGGTAATTTACAGCAACACCGGAACACTCTTCGCTGAAGCGCCAAAATTGATCGTCGTTCTAGTGGTCGATCAAATGCGCGCCGATGCTATTGAACGATATCAACACAACTGGACTGCCGGCCTTCGACGTCTCGTAAATGAAGGAGCGTGGTTTCGGCAAGCTCGGTACTCCTACTTCGGAACACTGACCTGTGCGGGACATGCCACAATCTCCACCGGTACAGTGCCGGCCACCCACGGGATGATTCTCGACGGTTGGTGGGACACAACTGTCGGACGACGTGTACGTTGTACTGCGGATTCAGCAATGAATGTCGTACGTTATGGCAGTGGAGGGCGCGAACAGCATGGCCCCTCAAACCTTACAGTGCCCACACTGGCAGACGCTCTTCGGACCCAGCGTGAGCCCGACTCAAAAATTGTTGCATTTTCCATTAAGTCAAGAGCAGCGATTCCATTATCAGGTCAACGGGCTGACGCGGTGGCATGGTTTGACGATGGCAATGCGTGGACAACCTCGACGGCCTTCACATCAGAGCCGGTACCATTCATAGCAAATTGGGTAAAACAACATCCAGTTGAAAACGCTTTTGGTCATGTCTGGACTCCTTCACTCAGACCTGAGCAATTC
>DODG01000160.1 GCA_003509065.1 Acidobacteriota bacterium | reverse complement strand
CTCGATAGTGTTGATGGTTAGAAGTAATGAGTAGCATGAGAGGCTGGCAACGACCAACTCGAGTTGCGATCGGATTGTTCATCATAGTGTTTGGTGCCACAGTGTTTTTTGCTGTGCGCGAACGAGCACCTGTTGAAGATCTATCTCTGAATGAACAACTAGATCCTGAAGCTGTGATGGAAAGCACTGAAGCTGTAGTTACTCAGGCTAAGGGTGATGTTCGAGATATGACCGTTGAGGCTGAACGACAACTCACTTACGAGGACGGGTCAACACGCCTTGTAACGGTCAGAGTGGCGGTGGAAAGAGGTGAATCGGACCGTAATTTTGTAATTACGGGGAAGGAGGCTGCGATCGGCGAAGATAATCAGACGATCGAAATATTTGGCGAAGTGCACCTCGAAACAGTTGATGGCCTCGTAATTGATACCGAACAAGCACATTATGGTGAGACGGAAAACCTTTTGCAGATGGAAGGATCAGTTACTTTTTCTCGTGGTCGCCTGTCAGGTTCTAGTGTTGGTGCCATTTATGACGAAGGACGAGCGCTACTTCGCTTATTAAGTCAAGCAAGAGTGCTCATGGAGGTGGGGCCTGGAGGAAGCGTTGATGCAACCTCTGATACGGCTAGTATGTCTCAAAATGAAGACTGGATATTGTTTGAGCAGAATGTTCGCATTGATCAAGAGGGTCAACTGACGGCAGCCGAGACGGTCCTCGCGTATTTCGACGAAACAACGAGCACCCTCCAGCAGGTGGAGCTCAGAGGTGGTGGGAGCATTACCAGTAAGACTGGGCATTCGGCAAAATTTGAGGAAATGCAGGCACAAGAAATTGACCTGCTCTATGGTGAACCCGACGGCGTCTTGCGGCACGCTTCCTTGCGCGAGAATGCCAGCATAAAAATGAAAGGTGAGGCTGGTGAAACTGGGCAGCGCGTTAGTGGCCAACTCATTGATGTAAGTTTTGGGCCTGATGGAGACCTCCTGACAAATTTAGACGTCCAGGGTGGTGTTTACGTCGAACTGCCCACTGACACACAAAGACCTGCCCAGCGTATTCTGGCTGGTGTAATGAGTACAGTGGGTAATGAAAAGGAAGGTTTAACAGAAGCAGCATTTACTAATAATGTGGAGTACCGAGAAGTGAGCACGGAAGCCTCGGTGGAATCAAGGGTGGTTCGCCTTATAAGGTCGACCAGACTGGAAACGAGCTTGCGGGGGGGAATCGGCATTATCGAAAATGCGCGCTTTATAGGGAGTGTGGTTTTTGAAGATTTGGCTGTGGATCGACTCGTAGAGTCTGACACGCTCGAGACGGTGCTTGCCGGTGGTAGTGATGGTATTCAAAAGGCGCACTTTGCAGGAAATGTCAGATTTCGAGATGGCGCGACTGAAGCGGTCTCGGAGACGGCAATTTATGATGTGTCCGCCGGAATGATTAAGCTGCAACAGGCTGAGACTTCTGGAAGGCCGGCGAGAGTTGTGGATACACGAAGTTCTGTTGAAGCTGCAAGTATTGATTTGCTGATGAACGGGGCGGGACTCAAAGCGAGTGGAGGTGTTACAAGTATATTGACGGCACCAGAAAATGAGGGTGAAGAAGCTGCAAGTCAGCCGAAGATGCCAGGGCTTGTATCGTCAGACGATCCCGTTTACGTAACGAGCGACGATCTTCTCTATGACGGAAAGACAGGGCTGGCTCTTTATACTGGCCATGCGAGACTCTGGCAGGGCGAGACGACGGTACAAGCAAATAGTATTGAGCTGGACGAACGAACAGCCGATTTAAAGGCGTCTGGTGCTGCTCGGTCGACGTTCATTCTTGAAGAGATTAATCCTGCCACTGAGGAATTGGAGGCAGCCACAACCATTGCCTCAGCGAATAACATGCATTATGAAGAAGAATTTCGTCGCACAACCTATACGGACACGGCTCACGTCAATGGGCCTTACGGCGACCTGACAGCTGCAAAAGTTGAGATGTACATGGGCGAGACGCGGGGTTCCATGGATCGAGCTGAAGCGTATGAAACAGTAAAGCTGTTATTGAATCGACGCATTGCGACCGGTGGACGTCTGACCTACTTTACGGATAGCGGTCGGTATGTCATGCATGGCACCCCAGTGCAAATACTTGAGGATATGATAACTGAGTGTCGGGAAACCTTGGGTCAAACACTGACATTCTTTCGGGCCATCGAGACAATCACGGTTGATGGTAACGGGGAAGTGCGAACTCAATCGATAAGAACTGAAATGTGTCCGGAACCTCAATTTAATTGAATGGCTACTCTTCAAGCACAACATCTAACGAAATCCTACGGCGGTAGAACTGTCGTTAAAGATGTGAATCTTAAGGTCGAATCCGGGGAAGTTGTTGGTCTATTGGGTCCGAATGGAGCTGGCAAGACCACAACTTTTTATCTGCTGGTTGGATTAACGACACCAGAGTTTGGTAACGTCGATTTGAATGGCGAAGTCATTACTCGGGATCCCATGTATATCCGAGCTCGAAAAGGTCTTGGCTATCTTCCTCAAGAACCGTCAATTTTTCGTGGGCTCACGGTCGAGCAGAACGTTATGGCAATTTTGGAGACGCTCGACATGACCGTGTCAGCGCGAGAGGATCGCGCTCAAGAATTATTGGCCGAACTAGGTTTAACCAGTCTCGCCAAGGCACCTGCGTATACTTTGTCTGGTGGGGAGCGCCGGCGAGTGGAGATTACTAGAGCTTTAGCGGTGTCTCCAAAATTTATGCTACTTGATGAACCGTTTGCTGGAATTGACCCCATTGCAGTGACCGATATTCAAAATATTATCTTTCATCTCAAGGAACGCGGTATCGGAGTTCTTATAACAGACCACAACGTCAGGGAAACGCTACGTATTACGGATAGAGCCTATATAGTGCACGATGGCATTATATTCCGGAGTGGCACTCCGTCATCGTTGGCAGTTGATGAAGACGTAAAACGCATATATCTCGGGTCAGATTTTCGCTTGGATTGAGTTCTGCAAGAGAGGTGATAGCGGTCTTCGTTTAACGAATTGCTTTGGTTAATGTGATGCTCCTTCAACCAAAACTGCAACAAAAAGTCGCCCACAAGCTAATTTTGACACCTGCGTTGCAGCAGGCGATTAAATTGCTGCCACTGTCAACAGTGGAATTGTCAGATATGTTGAATCAGGAAATAGTTGAGAATCCGATGTTGGAAGAAACTCCTTTACAGGATGGTCAAGCTTCCGAAGTCGACCCCTCCGTTGAGAAGACAACTGAGCCAGTCGAATCTGTTACTCAATCTGTGGATTCTTGGGATGATTCTGATTACGAATACTTTTTTGGCGACTATCTTGACGATGGTTCTCGGTCCAATATTCCCAAGGAAATTAAGGATCTTCCTCCGATTGAAAATATCGTCTCAACTACAACTTCGCTGTCCGATCATCTGAATTGGCAGGTGCTGTCGAGCACCGAGGATGACACTGTTCGTAGTATTGCCCTAGCAATTATAGGTAATCTCGACAGTGATGGTTACCTGGGGGCATCGGTTGAAGAATTGGCCTCCATGGGTGACTGGTCGACTGTCGCCGTGGAGGAGGCATTAAGAATTGTCCAGGACTTTGATCCGGCAGGTGTTGGAGCCCGAGATTTGCAAGAGTGCATGCTTTTACAGTTACGACAACTTAGATTGCAAGATCCTCTAACTGAAAGAATTGTCGCTGAGCATCTAGACTTATTGGAAAGACATAAGGAGCAAGAATTATCCAAAAAACTTGGTTTGTCGGTCGTTGATGTCAAACATCATATTCACGTAATCCAACAACTCGACCCGAAGCCAGGGAGTCGGTACAACCCTCGAGAGTCACAATACGTGGTGCCCGATATTTATGTCGTGAAAGTCGATGACGGTTACCAGGCCGTGCTTAATGAGGACGGCGTACCGCAACTACGTATTAGTGCAGAGTATCGCCATTTGTTAGAACGAAAAGACGAAAACAACCAGGAGACTCGCACGTATGTCAAAGAGAGATTTCGTTCAGCACTCTGGCTGATTAAATCAGTAGAGCAGCGAAGAAAGACGATTCAGAAGGTGGCCAATAGTATTATTCAGTTTCAACGTGATTTTCTTGATTATGGGATATCGGGCCTTCGCCCCTTGGTGCTGCGTGAAGTGGCTAACGACATCAGTATGCACGAGTCGACGGTCAGCAGAGTAGTGAATAATAAGTATATGCACACTCCACAAGGTGTCTTTGAAATGAAATTCCTATTTCAAGGCGGATTCAATAACTCGTTTGGTCATAGCGTCTCGTCAGCTGTGATTAAGCAACGAATCCAACAGATTATTAAGCAAGAGGATGATCGTAAACCGTTAAGTGACTCAAAGCTTTTAACCATTCTCCAGGAAGAAGGCCTCGTGTTGGCGCGACGGACGATTGCCAAATACCGAGAAGAGTTAAGGATTCCCGGATCCACTCAGCGTAAAGTGGAGTAAAGACGATAATGGGAACAGAA
>DODG01000206.1:1436-4285 GCA_003509065.1 Acidobacteriota bacterium | reverse complement strand
AAATCCAGTCATCCCGACCAATTATAAAAATACGTGCGGGTCGATCAAGTGGTCGACCTTTTCTGTTTTGCGGACAACTGAATGAGTAACGAAGACATCGAACCCGCAGCGAACCTGCCCAACGAGATTAGAGATCTCAAGCGCGAATACCGTGGGACAGGGATTATGGGTCCAGTATTTTGGGGGCCGGAGTACACAACAATTTAAGGACATAAACGCACTGTGCGTATGACAAAGAGAGAATTCCTCTCAGCCATTGAAAGTTTTGACGAGTTTGGCACCACCACCCATTTCGAGAAGATGAAGTGGTCAGCTAAGAGTCGTTCCGGGACCACGACGAAAGCATTTAATGAATATTGGACGAGTGGGCAGCGCCAAGCGCATAGTCTCCACGAAATTTCCTATAGGGCTTGTTTTAAACCCCAACTACCTAGTTTTTTTATTTCTCGGCTGACCCAAGCTGGTGATGCCGTTTATGACCCGTTCATGGGTCGCGGCACCACGTTATTAGAGGCCTTTTTGCTCGGCCGTAAGCCGCTCGGAAACGACATTAACCCACTTAGTAGAGCCCTATTGGAACCGAGGCTCGACCCGCCAACCATTGAAGAAATTACCGAACGAGTCGACGGTCTAGATCTCCGAACCGCAGACGAGAAATATCAAGAGCTTGAAGTGTTTTTTCACAAAGACACGTTAACGCAAATAATCGCTCTTAAAGAATACTTTCTACAAAAGCAAATGGTGGGTGAATTAGATCGCGTTGATCGGTGGATTAGAATGGTTGCGTTGAACCGTTTAACCGGCCATTCGACAGGATTTTTTTCGGTGTATTCGCTTCCTCCAAATCAGGCTGTTTCGATTGAGGCGCAACGGAAGATCAATAACGCTAGAGATCAAACGCCGGAAGCAAAGACGATCAAGCCTCGCATAATCCGTAGGTCGAAGGCTCTTCTTAAGGATTGGCAGGACCCAGGTTTAGGGCGCCGGTCTGTAGATCTTGGGTTTACCTTAACGAACGAGGATGCACGTCACGTGTTGAGCATTCCAACAGATGCGGCCCAGTTGGTTGTTACATCACCACCCTTTCTAGACGTCGTGAATTATCACAATGACAATTGGATGCGTTGCTGGTTTCTTGGTATCGACTCATCAACCGTCAAACTGAGCCAGATTCGAGAGCCAAACGATTGGCAAGCACTCATGACCGAGGTGTTGCGTGACGTAAAACGCATCCTGAAACCTGGTGGGTACGTTGCTTTCGAGGTTGGTGAAGTAAAATCTGGCAAACTTTTACTGGAAGACCTAGTTCTTCCAGCAGGAGTTGACGCGGGTCTCGATCCAGTCATTGTTTTGATTAATGTTCAGGCATTCACCAAAACGGCCAACACATGGGGAGTCACTAATCAACGAAAAGGAACGAACACAAATCGCATTGTTGTGCTTCAATCTCCTCAAACAAAAGAATTCTCCAGCTCGACATAGCCTAAAGGTAATCCGATGATTTATCGAGTTACAGCTTCCTTTAAAGAAGAGACGGCGTCAGAACTACGAGATGAGCTCAACGATGGTTCAATTGCCGCGCAACAACCAGACGGACCCGAGATTGTAGATGCTTTACGGCGTGCGGTTAGAAACGCTACCGGCACTATCGAATGGACGGAATGTTGTTATTGCGATCCTCCGTTGGCACACGAACGCTCAACCGTTCTTGATCGCTACTTTGAAAAATTTAAGACCGAAGCAGTAGGGAAACACCGACAATTCGAGGGACAGTCTTTCTTGCAGTATCTCGAGGAAGTATCCCAGTGAAATGGTCCGCCAGGAACCGTCTATAAAGTTTCGTTTCCGGCTTTTCGTTCCTTTTGATGAGCCGCCTCCGCTTCATGGTCTCGCACCTCTGAAAGGGCAGAGGCCAGGACGCCGCTTGGTACAGCAACGATGCCAAGGCCAATCAGTAGAATAAAGAAAGTGAATAATCGACCACCAATAGTAATCGGCACGACATCCCCGTAACCCACTGTTGTAAGCGTTACAATGGCCCACCAAAGACTGTGAAAAATTGAAAGAAACTTATCGGGTTGGACTGCATGCTCAAAGTAATAAATTCCCACGGCTGAGAGGTACACCAGCATTATTGAAACACCTAGATAGACCAGCAATTCTTCTTTCGCAAGCATGATTGCGGCATGAAGTCGTCCTACGGCGACATGGTAGCCGGTCAGTTTAAACACTCGAATTACTCTCAGGAGTCGAAAGGCACGAAGGGATCGAAAATCGAGGCCAAAAGAAACATAGAATGGCAAGATTGCAATCAAATCAATCAAACCGTAAAAGCTGAAAATAAAGCCTCGACGGGAGGTGGCAACAGCTACACGTAGCGTGTACTCGATTGTAAAGATTGCAACAGTTATGATTTCCACCCAACGCAGCCATTGCATCTGTTGCGAGGATAGCCCCGGTAAGGTTTCGAGAGAAAATGACGCCACCGACACAAGTATCAGAATCAAAATAGCGGCATCGAAAATCCGGCCAGCCGGTGTGCTTGTATCTTCAACGATTTGTTTGATGCGCATGTAAAATCTAATTGTTTCGGTTCGTCAAACCTGTAGATTGATACTTGCTGGCGCCAAACGGATGGCGCCTGCCTGGTGCGTGAGTTATGCTACACCGACTGGTCTAGAAGGCGCTAGTCGTTAAGGGTCGTGTTAAGTAAGCCAACGTAACCTGAGACAAATGGGAAAGAGCGAGCATCCTCAGCGCCGTTTTTATTGGATTTCAAAAGTTGCTACTATACTTACCATTTTTGTGGCGAGTATCTCTATACACGCTCAGGCAACCATAACGATGCC
>DODG01000206.1:0-1044 GCA_003509065.1 Acidobacteriota bacterium | reverse complement strand
CTCAATCTCTTTAGAATTCCGGACCGAACACTTTTTTCCGGACAAGAGGCGTCTCGTCGAGACCTGTTCGGTGTCTTCCAATCACTACGGAAACCGTATAGCGCAAAAGACTCGTTTCTTCGGGATTACAAAAGATCGCTCTATTTTTATGGTCCACGACCGCAGCGAACCTACCGCAACCCTGAATTCTCGCGGAATTTGTCTCTCGGACCTTATCCTGGTTATGTTTTGAATATCGCGGCGGAAGGTCGTCGTCGTCTTGCTCAAGGACAGAACCGCAACAGATAGACCAGCCCCTCTGGCACCCCTTGAGGTTCAGACTCCAACCGACGGTATGTGTTTACCGCTTAGTATGGTATCTGTGGCCACAAATTTTTGGTTGCCGGTTCGCGGCGTGTGTTCATTGTCAACAAATTCAAAAGATCCCTCGCGTAAATCCAAGATTGCTACATCGGCTGGTCGTCCGACGCTAAGCGTGCCACGGTCGTGAAACGCAGGGAACACCTGCGCGGCATTCGTGGTGCCGCACTTGATCACATCCGGGAGAGACATTCCAAGTAGTAAAAATTTAGACAGCACGTTTGGAAAATTAAATACTTGGTCAGTGCTTCCCGCGACACTCCAATCAGAAGAAATGGTGTCGGGTAAAAATCCTTGGTCAATCGCTCTGGCACCGGTCTCCCAAGTGATATGACCAATACGTCCGTGGCCGATATCGAACCAAATACCGCGATCTCGTGCGGCGAGCACCTCCGGAAGCACCTGCCCGTCATCTGTAAAAATGCCATGTCTTTGCTGGGTATACACATGCGTCACAATATCGCCAGGTTTTAATAACTCGAGGATCGCAGGAAGCGGTGAGGCCGTGTTGCCGACGTGTACCATGATTGGAAGGTTGAAAGGACTTACGATGGCCTGAGCTCGACGCACCACTTCAAGATCGGCGTCGGCTGCGACCGTATCGGACAACCTAGCCTTGAGGCCAACAATCAAGTCCTGGTTGCGTTCAATAGCCTGTTGACCCGCGGCCACGTCTGCGTTTCG
>DODG01000394.1:1802-5458 GCA_003509065.1 Acidobacteriota bacterium | reverse complement strand
ACGGTGAGGTCGAGACGTCCAAAGATGGGCATGATGGGTATGACGACGCCCAGAATCAGCACGAAAGACAACGCCCACAGAAAATCTGGGATCGCCACAATGATACCGATAATGCTGTCGATGACTGCCTCCGGCCAGTGGTGTCGCCAAATGGTTCCCGCCACTGCAAGAGTGATGCCGCTAATGACAGCGAGCAGCATCGCAAACACCGTGAGCTCAATGGTTACAGGCAATCGGCCAAGAATGAGTTCGCCGACATTTTGACGAAGGCTGATTGAGGTTCCGAGGTCACCGCTCGCTAATTGTCCAAGGTAGATCAAAAATTGTGTCGGCAGCGTACGGTCGAGACCGTAATGGGCCCGCAAGCGGAGAATATCGTCTTCCGTTGCACCGGGCCCGATCATCATTGCGATCGGATCCCCTGGTACAACTCGGAGCAGCACGAAGACGATCGTGATGACCCCGAGTAGTGTGGGAATTGCCAGAAGGGCGCGCTGAAGGAGATGCCGGATAGTCATGCAGGAGTTGCCGAGGGGAGATCCCTAAGGCCGGCGGCTAACTAGGATACTGACAGAGCCCAGACCGGCCGTCAGAAACTGCCGGTCTGGGCAAATTGCAGGTTACAGTTGATCAGTCCTTCGGTCGCGTTGCGAATGGCAGTATGTAATTTGCAACATGGGGAGTGAAGTCGAGCGAATCTTTATAGATCACAGGTTGCACTTGTTGATAGAGCGGCAGAACGTATGCATTTTCAGCAATATACCGGTCAACCGCTTTCCACCCTTTAATCCGCTTCTGTTCGTCTTTTTCGCCCCATAACGGGCCTATCATTGCATCGAGGTCGTCCGTGTCCCATGTTGAATGCGGGCTCGGCCCGAACATGGCGAAGCCGGTTGAGTCGTTCGGGTCACCGACCGAATTACCCCAGTTGTAAAAAGCAGCGGGCGCCAGAGTGTCTTGCGCTCTGAGTTCGTAGTGCTTGGCCACTTCGTAAACTTCGATTTCGGCCTCAATACCTACTTTGCGCCACATACCCACAATCGCCTGAATGACCTCGTAGTCTTTTGGCAGGTAACCGCGAGTCGTTTGAATTGTGAACTTGACGGGGTTACTTGTCGTGTATCCGGACTTCGCAAGTAGATTTTTTGCCAAATCAGGATCATAGGCCACGTTGATGCTTGAATCGAATGCTGCATATTCCGGCGCTTGAAGAGTATGCAGGGGAATTCCGTAGCCATGCAGCAATCGGTTGACGATGGCTTCTTTATCGACTGCATGAACAGCTGCTTTTCTGACATTCGCGTCGGTCATAGGCTCTACATCGTTAAAGAAGATCATCGCGATGTCCGAGACGGGTGTTGTCACACCAGTTAGGCCCGGTTTTTCTCTCAAGCGATCATATTCTTCGAATGGCATCGCCAGAGTTATATCTGATGAACCGCTTTCGATTTCAGCGACCCGACTGGTTGCGTCCGTCACAAACTTAAAGATGACGTTCTTAAAAGCAGGTTTACCACCCCAGTAGTCGTCATATGCCTCGAGACGAACAAAGGATCCGCGAACGAATTCTTTGACACTATAGGGTCCGGAGCCCATCGGATTTTTCTCGAATCCTTCGGCACCGACGGCTTCATAATGATGTGGAGGCAAAATGTAGCCCGTAAGGAATGCCATCCACTTGAAATAGTCAGCTACGAAGTTGGTTACATCGCCGGTAATTTCATTTCCGTTGGCCTGAAGATTTCCAACAGCAGCCCAGATCAGGCCTCCGACTGGATTTCCTGTCTCGGGATTTGCGGCCCGATTCAAGTTCCAGACGATGTCCTGCCCTGTAATGGGGCGACCGTCCTGCCAGGTCGCACCATCACGCACAGTCATATGCACGCGGGTTTTGTCTGCATTCCAACCCCAGTCAGAAAGCACACCTGGTTTGAAGGAAAGATCAGGGTTTTGGTCGATATACTGGTCGAATACCGATTTCCATATACTTTGTAGTCCGGGGTTTACAGACGATAAACCAGTAGTGGGATCCCAGCTTGGCAGGGAAACGTTGTATGCAATGGTTAAAGTGTCTCCCGCAGCGTGAGCCGATTGTGATGCAAGCAGTGTTGGCAAGGCGGTGGCTGCAGATGCCGCACCTGTAAACTGCAAAAACGAACGACGATCAATATTCATTTCCTTATCCTCCATTTACGTTGAACGCAGTAAATCTATTCCAAATCAGTATTTCTACGCTTATTTATCATTTAAAAACAACAAAATTTCATTCAGATTGGTTTTCCCTCACTGTTGGCCCACGTCCGCATTAATGCGTTGGATGGGAGATTTTCGTCGATCAGTTTTTTCGCAGTCTCTATGCCTGCCACTGGAAGATCCGACGATTCCAGTTTTCCGATTTGTACGAGAACAGAGGCCTGATCCCAATAAATATGTTCATGATAAAGCTTGTCACCTCGGAAGCAGACAATAGCCACGAGGGGAACTTCAACATATTTCCCTGTTGGTTCGATACCAGGAAGCATCCAATCAATTTCTCGAGTGTGGGTAAAGCAGAAGACCATTTCGTCTACTACGCGATCCGAACCGATCGTCCGTGAAACGGGTATTAATTTCGTGTCATCTGGGTTGTTGTTAACAAAATGATGTGTATAAAACCGTTTCAAGTGATCATAGCCAACGCCCCCCGTCATGGTGGGTATGTGGTTAACGTAGGGCTCAGAGACCATAGTAGCCATGGTTGCATTAACATCACGCGTGCCAAACTCGTGGTAGCAATGCGTATCCCAAAGTTCACTTAAATTATGGTGAGGGCCGAGCGTTCGGCGAAAGGCCGCAATCGATCTTGAATGAGCCATCTGCGCAGCTGGTTTGTCGTAGGAGTCGCGCCCTGGCGTATTAAACGCGTGATCCGTTCCTGGGTAGGTATAAATTTCTACGTCAGGTCGCTGTTCAAAAGCTTTGGAAACTTTTTGACGTGCTTCTTCTGGTACAAACTGGTCGAGTTCTGCGAAATGCATCACGAGAGGGCAAGTGATGCGCTCTCGAAGCTCGAGATCTTCCTCTATACCTACACCGTAATAACACACAGCAACGTCAATTTCACAATGTGCCGCCGTAAGATAACTCAGTTTGCCGCCAAGACAAAAACCAATCGACCCTACCTTGCCCTTGCACGAGTCCACCTGCCGAAGGGCGTTGGTCGCTGCCTGCATATCTTCGATGGATTTTGATACATCAAACTTCTGGTAGAACCCAAAAGCTTTTTGAAATTCCTCTTCGCTATAACCCAGTTCTACTTCCGGCTCCATACGCCAGAAGAGATCCGGTGCGAGCACGACGTAGCCTTCTTCGGAGTAATAATCAGCTACATCTCGGATATGCCAGTTAATCCCAAAAATCTCCTGCAAAAGCAGAATTCCTGGTCCTGAACCTGATTCAGGCGTTGCAAGGTAACCACGAAACGATCCGGACCCATCCGACGCCTCTATATTGATCCAGGTACTGCTCATGATGCCTCCAAGAATTGTTAGAAAAAGGTGCGCTAACCCTTTGATTTACAGCCATCATAAGGGAACTTATAGGGGAAGTTCAATGCTTTCATCTGGAAATATATGGCAAGTCCTATGGTCTTAGGTTGTTGTCCTGAGTCGAACGGA
>DODG01000394.1:0-1451 GCA_003509065.1 Acidobacteriota bacterium | reverse complement strand
AGTGGTACAGATGTATGTACTTATGAGCAAACCTAAGTTGCATCGGTACAATTACCCATAACGTCTCCCGATAAGCGGCCCGTTACTATCTGTTTGCTTGTAAATCTTATGGCTTCCATTGTGTAGTGGCTGGTTAGTTTTCCTATTGACAAAGCAATGCCCGACGTCACAGTTCTTCGAAGACAGCGTTATCTAGTTCTCCTCACCTTTGTGCTGGCAACGGCTGTGATCCTTTCTGGATTCGCGTTAGGCCCCAGTGGGAAAAGTCGGGCTGCTTTCACCCTCGAAGGTAATCCGATCTGGGATGCCGGCGCCCGTGCCGAAGCGTTACTGCCCCCCGAAGGGCGAGATGTGCCGTTGTTTGTTGGTCCCGGATTGGAAGAAGGCGAGGGGAATGTCTTGGCATTGTCGGTGTTACGCGAACTCTCTAGACGTCATGACGAGGTGATGGCAAATGACCGCATCAGCCGGCATTTTGCTTCCCACTATTCTTCAATGGTTCAGATGGAAGTAACAGGACCCTGGGGAATGGCTGAGACCGTTCGGATGATCATGAACCAGGAGTCGCCTGTGAGTCAGCAGATCAACTGGACGGGTCCCCGATTTGAGGATGCGACCGATGCCGACCTCGCGAACGTCTTGACTCGGTTATTTGAAATTGAATCAGAGAGTGGTCGTCGGCCATACGCCAAATTCGTATCGGGACTTGAGCAACAAACAGATGGCTCGTGGAGAGCCGGTGCGTTTTACATCCTTGGAATGGCAAACACAAATAGTCTGTATGGGCCTAACGGTGAATATTCGCGGGCCCCGAGTGGCGAAAAGCCTTTTTTCGAAATCTGGGAGCGGGCTATCGATGACGTCTATGCGCGTCCAATGACGGACACGGGCGAGAATGTCCACGTTTGGTCGTTTCTGGCCCTTGACAGTGAAGTGGATGATGAAGTGAATCAGACGTTGCCGTTGGTGGGTGTGTCGTTCGCGCTCATGGTGGTTGTGTTGGGAGTTTTTTTTAGGGACTGGCGAGACATTTCAGCAGCCGCGGCAGGTCTTGGTCTCTTGATGGGCTGGATGTTTGGAACGCAGGCCTGGCTTGGATACCCGGCGACGCAAATCTCTTCCATGTTGCCTATTTTGTTGCTTGCGCTTGGCGTGGACTTCTCTTTTCATGGGTTGAACCGCTGGCGAATGTTGGCAGTGGAAGCGGGTGGCCATGAATTGGCGAGGCTCGATGCAGGGTGGAGCAGCATCCGCGCATTACGGCCGGCATTGGGCTTGGCCACCGTCACCACGATGGTTGCGTTTGGGACGGCCGCGTTTTCATCAATTCAGGATCTCGCCGAATGGGGACGGTTGGCCGTCATCTATATCTTCGAGGCATATCTTCTTCTCGGCGTGTTTACTGTCGTTCTACGCTCGGGAATGTCAGTCAAATCACGGGATCCCCAGGC
>DODG01000176.1 GCA_003509065.1 Acidobacteriota bacterium | reverse complement strand
TAAGGCCGATTACGAGCACTAAGCGTGCTACGACCGTGCCGAAAGATCGGATGAACGTTAACATTGCGAACCAGCGGGAGCGTTCCTGGATTCGTAACAAGCTGAATGGAAGAAATAAGAATCCGCTTACAAATCTGTTACCGACAAGCAAAAGGACTGCGAGGTCATATGCTTGAGAGCCAAAAATCTTTTCCGTAACGAGTGGAAAAGATGCCACTAGTGCAAGTGTTACCAAACCGTTAACAAGCAACATGAAGATAACGATTGTGCCTGCCAAAGTTTGTCGGTCATCGGGACTCGAATAGTCGTAGTACAAACGGAGAAATGATGTGTCGAGACCCCATCGGTACAAGGGTTTCAATAGAGCTTCGACGACCAGCAGGAGGGCGAGGGCGCCGTACTCGGCTGGTGATAATACGCGGGTATATAGAGGCAGCAGAATGAAATTGATTCCGAGTACTGCCACGTCAGCCGATCCATACACGAAGAGCTGGCCGGAGAGTCGACGAACGTTGTTAAACATGCAGGCGGATTATAGCTGATGTACATCTTAAGATTTGGAATACGTTACATTTGAGATGGAGGAGAGTATCCGGTGGCATAGGACTAGTTCATCTACAACCGTGGCGGTTTTGTGTGTAACAGGACTTTGTAAGGTAGATATTTCTGCATTCCAGCTCAAGCGCTCTACTGTCTAGTCCAGTGGGATAACAGCTGGATTGGCAGAAGAAAACGATCAACGAGGATTTGTTTTACCGTAGTCGGGTAAGGAGCAAGTTCATCGTAACCGTGCATAGACAGTTGGTACTGTGTCAGAAACAGCATATTCGACACGATAAGAAAAATAGCGACTGCCCGAATCCGAGCCTGCCATTGGCGCCAATTCAGCCCGCTGATAAGAGCCGTCAAACCAAGCGCGAATAAGGGGGTCATACTAATGAAACGGCGCGCACCAAAGGCCTCACCTGCCCACCAATCAATAACTGACGCGTTGATGTAGATCGTGGTTGTTATAAGCCCAACGCTACTCCAGCCTACGAGTCCGTGTTGTCTAACGAGACACGCTAGTCCGATTACCGCTGGAATGATTGCAGGAGTCCATGAAAAAAGACCGTGCTTGGTCGAAAATAATACCTCTGTAACCTGAGGTGCTCCCCATCGCATGAAATCTTCACCTTGTGGTGTTAGTAGCAGCTGACCGTACATTTGCTGCCAAGCGATCATTTGTGGAAGAAATACCACGAATGCTCCGGCACCCACCACAATCAGACGGCTCATTGCATGATTGATTGAGATTCTTTTTCGTGCGATTTCATGTACCAGCTCGAAAGTCGGTAAGAGCAGAAGAACTCCATCTTGCCAACGCACCAGCATCGCTAAGCCACCCAGTGCTCCAAGCATCGCGTACCGTGTCAGCTTGCAGTTTTCAATCGTGCGTAGCCAAACAAATATGAAAACCGAGACAGAAAATACAGCAGTAGCATGCGAGTATGCGGGAGATACGAGGTTGTAGTAAATCGTGGGTGTGGCGAGCCAGGCAACGAGAGTTGCCCATAAAGCTGCATGTCTTGGGTATAGTTGCTTGCAGATTTTGTAACAGAGGTAGATTCCTGTCGCGCCGTACGTGAGACCAGCGATTCCAGCTGAAAGTTGAAATGGCATCGCCACGCCATCAAACGGGATACTGAATCCGATTCCCTGTGCTAAAGCCACTAGTCCACACGCAATAAGGAAAAATGGGAGCCAGAGGAGAGCTGGGCCTATCGACATTAAATTGACTGCCAGGCCGGTTGGCGTTCGTGAGGATAACCAAATATTGTCCGCGTTTGATGTGCCATATAAAAGGCGATAATCGTTTATGAAGTCGACGTCACGATCAAAAACTAATGATCGTAAATAAGCGTAATACTGGATTGCATCACCATTCATGATTTGGTCGTTCCATCCCAGGGATGAGGTCATCGCTAGGATGTACGCGAACGCCAGAACTGCAGCAATTACAATAATGGTACGAATTGGTCGTTGTTCAAGACGTTGAAGGTTTAAAAGGTAAGACACAACGGCGGTCCTTGCGCTGACGCAGCGATTATATCGTAAACAAATTAATCCGAGCATGTTCCGTGTCTTTTTTCTGGACATGGTAATGTGAGTTCAGACTGTATGCTTCAGGCCGAGTTTGATGTGAATCATCGGGATAATGAGCCGGTAAAAGTGCGCAAGATTGCGTTGTGGGTGTGTGGAATTGCCTTATGCGTATATACAGTTACGACGGGCGGGAGTTTTGCGACGGATCTCGCAAGTTTCGAAGTAACGAAGAATCTAGCACAGCGTGGATCTTTTGCGATGTCTTACGACGTGTTAGCGACTGAAGCGGAGCGAGGTGTTGATGGTCAGTACTATGCTCCGGTTGGCATTGGGCATCCTCTTTTCAGCTTGCCGTTTTATCTCGGCTCTCGTGCGCTGCAATCTTTAAGTGCCATCAAGATTGGTAAACCTGAAACACTCGACAAAGCAGCTGTTGTCCTCGGAAGTGCTGTGGCTGCTGCTTTCTGTGCGCCACTAGCTTTCTTGTTTGCCTGGCGGCTCAGTGGTTCGCTTGAAGGAGCTCTGGTCGCGACATTGAGTCTTGCATTCGGCACGATACTTTGGCCGTATTCAAAATTTGGGTTTAACGCACCCTTGGCAACCTGCTGTTTGTTAGGCGCGACTCTTTGTACTTGGATAGGTGTTCGAGACTACCGCTCGTACGTACTGATGGCTGGAGGTGCGCTTCAAGGCATGGCATTGCTGACTCGTCACGAAATGGGTGTGATGATAATTCCGATCTTCATCTGGCTTGTGGCAGAGTCTAGGCGAGACCGACAACTAATGTTTAAGCGTTTGGTGCTATTTGGCTTACCGTTTGCACTCGCAGTGGGTGTGTGGATGTGGTACAACGCAAGCCGGTTCGGTCATCCATTCGATACAGGGCTACTACGGGATCCTAACGTCCGTTTTGATAGTTCTTTTTTTGTGGGTTTATATGGTTTATTAGCGAGCCCGGGTCGGGCACTTTTTCTCTATGCTCCTATTACCCTAGTCGGCCTGTTGGCCTTGAAACGGCTTGCCATGCAAGATCGTTCCACGGCTTTACTATTTGGCCTACAAATCTTGATACTCACTTCATTGATCGCCAAGATGCATCAGTGGGACGGCGGCGAAAGTTATGGTCCTCGGTACTTGGTGCCACTGCTTCCGTATCTAACGGTTCCTATTGCCGTGCTTTTTCCGTTAGGACAGCGTGCTGTGCGTCGCCGTATTCTATTTACAACACTCGCGCTGAGTGTGCTTGTGCAACTTCCAGGAGTGCTTGTCGATTACTCCAAGATCCAAAATGCTTTCGCGAGACAAACCGAAGGCTATTCAATTCAAATGAGTCGGTACTCATGGGAAGCCACACCGCTTGTATTAAATGTGAAGTCTGCATTGAAAGGTGTTCCACGAAACGTAGGGCATTTAATAGGAATAGCTACCCCACCAGCCGTTGTACAATCCGGTCAAGAAACCCAGCGCGATTTTTCTCAGCAATTTGTCTTTAGTCTCGATTTTTGGTGGTTATACCTCTATTATCTCGGAGTGATTCCTGCTTGGTTGTCAGTTCTGGTAGGCATCTTTCCTTTGATGATCGCGAGTTATCTGATTTACATGGTGCGCAGATCGCTTCGATCATTTTCAAATTCTAATTTATGATCCTTCCTCGTAACCCGTCACCAGTGAAAGCATCGCGGGCTGTAAAACGTGCCGCACGGCTTGTGTTTCTTTTCAGTCTTTGCCTTTATGCTGCTACGACCGGTGGAAGTATGGCAACTGACATCATGACTTATGAGGTCACTAAGGCGATCGTCGAACAGAATTCTGTTGCCCTGCCATACAACGTTTTTGGTATGGAGGCTCATCGCGGTGTTGACGGGCGTTACTACGCACCTTACGGAATCGGTCATGCACTGTACTCGGTGCCTTTCTATATGCTCGGCCGTGCTGCTGATCATTTTACTGAAGGAAGCATTGGTCGTTCCGAGTCTGTCAGAAAGGCTGGGATGACGCTCGGTAGTGTGGTTGCGGCAGCAATCTCGGTCTGGTTAATGTTTTGGTTCGCTTTTGCTCTGACCGGTCGCAGCGGTCCGTCAGTTATGACTGCGCTCTCCCTTGGTTGTGCGACAGCGCTCTGGCCCTACGCGAAGTTTGGTTTCAATGCCCCACTAGCGACACTGTGTGTCCTCGCGGCTGTGTATGCAGCTTGGCACGGCGCTCGGTCTCGCCAAGTTCGCACTCTAGTGCTCAGTGGTGTTGGTATAGGTGTTGCACTCCTTGTACGTCATGAACTTGTTTTAATCTCGTTACCAATAGCACTATGGCTTGCGCTCGAATCCTGGCCGGATTGGCGTCGTGCGCTCAGGCAAATCTCTATGGTGGCCACGCCGGCAGTTGTCGCGGTTGTGATTACTGGTTATTACAACTGGATCCGGTTTGGCAATGTCTTTGATACTGGGTATCTGCGTGACCATACGGCAGGATTCTCTTCCTTCTTCGAAGGCGCATTAGGTTTGCTATTCAGTCCTGGTGGATCGTTTTTCCTGTACTCGCCATTGCTCATTCTGGGGGCAGTTGCCTTATACGAATTGACACGCCACGACCGAAATTTAGGTATTTTGCTTGGAGGCGTTTCCCTCGTGATGTTTTGTTTTTATGCATCTCTTGAGCATTGGGATGCCGATCGGTCGTATGGACCAAGGTACCTATTACCATTAGCTCCAATGCTGTGTCTTCCTTTAGTGCGATGGTTCGCATGTGCGACGGGAGATATGAGGCGACGTGCCGTCATAATTGGATTGGCTTTGAGTTTTATGGTGCAGTTGCCAGGTGTACTCGTAGATTTTTCCAAAGTTGGCAATACGCCTGAGATTGGGTATCAAACGCGTGAAGTGCGTCGCTGGCACTGGCCATCTTCGTCGTTCGCTCTTAATTTGAAGGCGGCAACTGTCGCCGTTCCAGCGAACGTTCGGTTTTTGACCGGTATTGATCCATCTCCGCCACGAGAATCAGCAGTTGGACTTGCGCGTGATTATTCGTCTCAATTTTCGTACAGTCTTGATTTTTGGTGGGTCTACTTATTTTTTTTGACTACCGTTTCAGGGACAACCAGTTTGTTACTTGGCATAGCATCGCTCGGTTCTGCTGGCGCACTTCTTTTAATGCTTCGCCGTACCGTTATCCATCTAGACTGATGTCGGCATAAATCGCGACACGGTCAGTGCCACCAACTGAATTTCGCTATCGGTGAGATTTGGATGGAGTGGCAATGAAAGCAGTTCGTTGCAGAGACGGTTCGCAGTTGGGCAGTCTACTTTAGAGGTAGCGAACGCCGGTTGTTGTGGAATTGGCGTTGGGTAATGAATCAAGGTGTAGATTCCATTTGACTTTAGATATTCTTGAAGCCGGTTTCGTTCAGTCGAATGGACAGGAAACAAATGATAGACGTGACCTGCGTCCACTTCAGCTGGTATCCGCACGCTCGTTTCATTGAGGTTGGTTCGATAAAAAGCTGCCAAGCTTCTTCGTCTTTCAGTCCATTGGCGTAGGAAAGGCAGTTTGGCTCGAAGTACTGCAGCTTGAATTTCATCAAGGCGAGAATTCACACCAATAGACTCGTGATGGTTTGGCAACGACTGACCCCCATTGCGCAAGCAGCGGATTTTGTCAGCAAGTACCGTATCGTTGGTTCCGACGATTCCTCCGTCACCGATAGCCCCAAGATTTTTTGTAGGATAGAAACTGAACGCTCCGCCACTACCAAAGGTGCCAACAGGACGTCCCTCGCAGGTTGCGAGGTGCGCCTGACAGCAATCCTCAATGACTGCCAAGCCATGACATCTTGCAAGATTCATAATAGCGGGCATGTCCGCCGATTGCCCGTAGAGATGCACTGGTAAGATCGCTGCAGTCTTAGGTCCGATTGCGGCGCTCACTGCGGAAGGATTCAGGGTCAGTCGTTCCGCATCGATATCCGCAAAGACCGGAGTAGCGCCAACCATCACAATCGCCATTGCTGTAAACGCTGCTGAAAGTGGTGTTGTAATGACTTCATCACCAGGTCCAATATTGAGCCCTTTTAGTATTAGATATAGTGCGTCGGTGCCATTTCCGACTCCAACAGCTTGTGCCAGACCAGATGCAGCAGCAAATTCCTGCTCAAATCCATCAACCTCTGCACCCAGCACGAACGATTGACTTTTTAAGACACGTTGAATCGCAATCTCCATAGCTTCCGTCGCTTTGTCAGACTGCAGATTCAGGAATGGAATTTCTTTAACACTCATGACTTTTAAGGTTCGTTTACGTGGGTGGCATCAACGTAATGACGCAGATTTGTTCGATAAAATTCTAGTGTCGATAAAAAGCCATCTCGCAATGTAGTTTTCGCTGTCCAGCCAACTGCATTCTTGAATTTAGTTGAGTCAGCGTAAAAATTTCCTATATCAATGGCCTTCTTATCCGCTGGCCAAGCAACGTACCGGACAGTACCAGCATGAGCTATCTCAAGTAAGAGTTTTACGAGATCTCGATGGCTAATTGGTTCTATCCCTCCAACGTTATAGACATTGCCATTGCATGTATCTGATGCGCCTGCTTCAAGAAATGCCTCAGCCGCGTCGTCTACGTAGACGAAATCACG
>DODG01000292.1 GCA_003509065.1 Acidobacteriota bacterium | reverse complement strand
GAACGTTGCTGCATCATTGGTTTTGCTGCTTCCTGCATGATAAAGAAGGCACCCTTGAGGTTTAGATTCATGGTCCAGTCCCAATTTTCTTCAGAGACTTCAGGAAATGGTTCAACCTTCACAGCTCCAGCATTGTTTACTAAGACGTCTATTCGCCCATAAGCCTCTGTTATGCCCGAAACAAACCGTGGCGCATCATCGATATTTGCCGCATCAAAAATTCCGCCAGTAGCTTTGATTCCTTCGGATTTTAGATCTCCGAGAGTTTCTTCCAGTATCTCGGCGTTGATGTCGCTGATATACAACGAAGCGCCTTCCCGACCGGTTCGAAACGCGCTTGCACGTCCGTTGCCGCTCCCTGCTCCAGTGATCGCTACGACCCTGTCTTCTAGCCTATTTGAGTGTCTACTATTTTGGCGTTGACTTTGATTGGTCAATGTCTTACTCCTTAGGTGCAATGACTGGTGGATCGGTGAGTTCAGGTGGCAATTCGGATCAACACTACACGCTTATAGAAACGTTGACTGAGTAAGTGTTGTCATATTGTGGACATTGTTTTACCGCGTTTTTATCTACAATGCACTGATATTTGAACGTATCCGGGAATGATTTGTGGGTGCCTATTAGATCGTAGGATTGGTTTTCCGGTAACCAAAAGAGGAATTTACGTGAAGGTAGTTGGCCGATACGGTGAAGGATTGCTCGATGCTGTTCCATCGGAGGTGCACAGACTTGAACGTCTCGGATATGACGTGATGACGACCGGGGAGCTTCGATATGAAGCGACCATGCGATGGACGCTCGCTGCCCATGCCAGTACACGCGCCGAAGTTGGGATGTCTGTCATGATCGCATTCCCTCGTAGTCCATTCGTGACCGCTCAGATGGCATGGGAGTTGCAGCGAATGACTGAAGGGCGGGTTTCGCTCGGTTTAGGGTCGCAGGTGAAAGGGCATAACGAGCGCCGTTTCAGTACCGGGTCATGGGTATCTCCTGCTACGCGTATGCAAGAGTACATTCAAGTGATACGCGCCGTGTGGGAGACGTTTCAGACTGGAAAATTAGTGTCGTTCGTGGGTGAGCATTACCAATTCACTCTTTGCCCTCCGGCATTCAACGCTGGACCTATTGACGTTCCATTTCCCAAGATTTTTCTTGCGGCAGTTAATCCTGCAATGACGCGCGTGGCCGGCCGTGTTGCCGATGGGTTGCTTCCACATTCTTTTACAACCGAAAAGTACGTGCGAGAGGTTACTCTTCCCAATCTCGCCTTGGGCGCCGACCAGGCTGGCAGAGATTTGTCGGAGATAGAAATAGCGGCTGGAGGGATGATGGCATTTGCAGAATCAGAATCGAAACTGGAAGAAATGGTTTTGGATCTGCGAAAGCGAGTAGCGTTTTATGGGTCTACACGGACTTACCAGAAAGTATTCAAAATACACGGTCATGAAGATTTAGGGCACGAGTTACACCAAATGTCAGTGACCAACCGATGGGACGAGATGCCGAATATCGTTCCGTTAGAAGTCGTACGTGAATTTGTTGTAACTGGAACGTTTGATTCTCTGCCTGCTGAAATTAGACGTCGGCAGGGATTCGCTGACCGGGTGTCTATCGACGCGTCTGTTGACCCGCTTGATGAAGATCGGCTAATGGACCTCATCAGACGCGTGCAAGACATATAGGCAATATTAATAATTCTGTAAGCGTCAGCTATCACAGTAATGGTTTACAGGCATGACGCAAAACCGATCTGACTAACACGGTGTTAGGATCTTGATTAGAGTCATCTTTCATGTCAAATAGTTTTTTGTATTTGTCAGCGAGATCAATTAATTCATTGCAATCGAGCAGGAGAAGAACATGAGGCCAGGATTCGGAAGCAATATCATTCCGACTGCAGAGTCGATGACATATGCACAACAACTCGGTGTTGTTGATATCGTTCCCAGCACTGAACATTTGCCCTCGCTTAACGGGACCTGGGCGTTGCATGACCTGGTGAATCTTCGCAGGAACGTCGAGAACTACGGGATGAAGCTCTCGGCGCTTGAAAATGTACCGATTGAGTTCTATGACCACATCATGTTGAACGGGCCTAGGCGTGACGAGCAGGTCGATAACATGATCACGACGGTGCGAAACATTGCACGTGCAGGTATTCCCATATTTGGATATCACTGGATGCCTTCTATGGTTTGGCGTTCCACACCGCTCACTATTCGCGGCGGTGCCGTAGCGACGGCCTTCAATTACGAAGAAGCTAACAAGATGCCTCTCACGCACGGACGGGTGTACACGGATGAGGAGATGTGGGAGAACCTTGAATACTGGATCAAGATCATCACGCCGATAGCCGAAGAGGAGGGGATTCGTCTAGGAATTCATCCGTGTGACCCTCCCGTGGACCAATTAGGAGGCATTCCGCAACTGTTCCGGTCGTATGACAATTACCGGAGGTATCTGGATATATACCCGTCTGATAGTTGTGCGATCGAATTCTGCCAGGGGACTGTCTCTGAGATGTTCGATTCAGAGGGAGATGCTCTGTACGATTTCATAGCTGAGATGGTGCAGAAGAAGAAGGTTTTGTACGTTCACTTCCGAAATGTTTCGGCGCCTAATCCTGAGGACTTCCACGAGGAGTTTATTAATACAGGCCATGTAGACATGTACCGTGCGATGAAGGCGTACTACGACAACGGTTACGATAGTTTTTTCATTGATGATCACGTGCCGCACACCCATCTGGACACTGAATGGGGTCACCGGGGGCGTGCGTTCGCAAATGGCTATATACAGGCGATGATTGAGGCTGTGACCAAACAAGGGTGATGCGTCACTTACGTATTCACGGGAATTCACCGCTGGGGAGGGGGGTCTGTTTAGAAGATGTAAGTTGATGATGAACGAAGGTGTCGGTCTTATCACTCATTTATCGTGAAGTGTTTAGTTTTCACATGCATAACGGGCAATCTCCTTTTCACCCGCTTCTAAGCTGCCGACATAATCAACCAGAATAATATCGACTTGATCTTCTACTGCGTTCCCCAGACCGCACGATATGGACTTGAATGTTTGTGCAAACCCCTCTAATCCAAGTCCACTCTCTGATGGGAATCGGAACTCTAAATTGTCAGATCCGTGGATTAATTGCGACTCAAAATTGGTGTTAGGGGCGATTAGTTCAATTCCTATCAGGTAATTCATTATTTTCAGAGTTTCGTCTTGATTAACTGGGGTCAAGTAGAAGAAAGAGTTGTTGTCAAAAACAATGTTTTTACCTATCGAGTTTGAACTGCAGGGACTTGGATACCTGTTAAGCACTTTTTCAAAACGATCATATTCCGTTATCACATAGGTTAAATTTGCGTCAGGCAAAGCATATTTATTTTGGAAACACGCGAATTCCATAAAGCTTTCATCATGGAAAGTGCGGAGAGTGAAGTCCGCTGGTTGGTCGGAAGTTTTGATTGTGGCTCCAGCGCGTATTTCATAGCCTCCAGATCCTTTCCTTAGCTGGATCTTAATCTCGGATTCCTCAGTGAAATAACCATTTTTTACGTAAAGATCTACCACTTTTTGGGCTTGTTCTTGAGTCTCATGAGACAGATAAAACACCACATTTTTGTGATGGTTAAGTTGTTTGTACGAAACTTCAGATGCACATCCGGTTCCGAATATTGCGCAAAAAAGAATCGTCATCAAAAAAAATACTCTGTTGAGCATCTAATCTCCTGTCGAAGTCCCTCGGGGCGTATACGTAGTATTTATCTCGGCTTCCTATATTCGAGCGTAAAGAAACCGCTTTAGTAGATCAATAGTCCAAAAGCGGTTGTATTTCTAAGTTACGTTTTGAATTCTGGTTATCATTATCAATCTCGTTTTTCATTCACCCAGTCTCTCATTCACTAAACTATCTTGCTGGAGATAACACATGGCCCGACAGATTGTTCATTACGGATTACTT
>DODG01000196.1 GCA_003509065.1 Acidobacteriota bacterium | reverse complement strand
GTCGCTCACGTGGATGACGGATGATCGGTAGTCCGACGTGGGAATCTACGTTAGTATCGCCGTGACCTGGGAAATGTTTAAGGGTCGCAAGCATCCCTCCGGCATGAAGACCTCGCACATAGGCGGCAGCCAGCCGGCCCACTGCTATAGGATCCTCACCGAACGAGCGCGTATTAATAACTGGATTGTCCGGGTTGTTATTGACGTCGACGACCGGAGCAAAATTGAGATGAACGCCGATTGCCCGAGCCTCCAGTGCTGTTGTCCGACCTGCCTCGTAAGACAACTGCTCGTCTCCACTGGCACCAAAAGCCATCGCACGTGGTAAGACAGTCGCACCCGCCAAGCGAAAGCCTACGCCAGCCTCAAAATCAGCCGCATTTAACAATGGCACCTTCGCAACGGCTTGCAAACGATTCAACATCGAAGCGGCTGCTAACGGCTGGCCGAGAATTACAGATCCGTATGTTGGATTAAGCAACACGCCAGGCGTTGGCACACGTCCACCAAATACGAGAAAACCACCCACATGATACTCGCGCACAAAACGAACGAGTTCGTCATAGACGTCACTATCACTACTGGTATAGGTGCCAAAAAATGACGGCATGATCAACTGGCCGATTTGCTCATCCAGCGACATGGTCTCGAGCGTCCTGTTTACCCAAGTTTCAGCTGTGTTATCGACTTGGCCCCCGTTGTGAGCAGTGACTGAAGCGGCGAGTGCCGGCAGGATCATCACAGCCAAAAGCCCAATAAATCCTCGTATCACATGAGTCGCTTTGCTAAGCATGAAGCCGATGGTAAATCGAATTTAGTTCCGCCGCAAACCGAGACGTCATTCTAATCATTGTTTGGGCCTGTATAATTAACTCATGGGACACCTTGAGCACCGTAAGGCGGCACCCGCTACTGTGGATTGTTACGTTGTAACCATTAGTGACACCCGCACCGAAGAGACCGATGCGGGAGGGCAAGCGATTATCGATTTATTGACCGAAGCAGGCCACGTCATACGTGGACGGAAAATTGTGCGTGACGAACCAGATCTCGTGCAGGCGACGGTCACGGAGCAACTAAGCTCCTCGTCTGTCGACGCCATTATTACAACCGGTGGCACTGGTATCTCGTCTCGCGATCAATCATACGAAGCGATTACAGCTTTCATTGAAAAGCGTGTCGATGGGTTCGGCGAATTGTTCCGCTCGCTAAGTTACGCAGAAATTGGATCTGCGGCAATGCTAAGCCGGGCATTTGCGGGGACAGCACAGAAAAAGATCATCATCTCCTTGCCTGGTTCTGAACATGCTGTCCGTTTAGCTATGACCAAACTCGTGTTGCCGGAACTTGGACACCTTGTACGAGAGGCATCCCGGTAATCAAGAACCAAACCGCGAACACATTATGTCTGCAGCCAAAATGCGACCCATCCGTGAGACTATTTCGTTAGTCGACGCGCTTCGCATCGTAGAAGGGGCAACTCCACCACTCAAGAGAACCGAACACGTTCCCCTCCACGAAGCGGGCGAACGCATCCTCGCCTGCACCATGAATTCAGACACCCACGTGCCACCGTTCGACCGTGCAGCCATGGACGGCTATGCGGTGGTGGCGGAGGATACCTTTGGGGCCAACCGACAGCGACCACGAAGCCTGGAATGTGTGGAAAAAGTCTACACCGGCACGCTTCCAACCCGATCAATTGAACGTGGGCAGTGTGTCGAAATCGCGACTGGCGCGCCAATGCCTGAGGGCGCTGACGCGGTGGTCATGGTTGAGGAGACGGATAAAGCCGAAGACAACAACATCGCTATCATGATCCCCGTCTATCCTCTCCAGAACGTTGGACAACGAGGTGCCGACATCACGCCTGGACAAACACTGGTAAAGGATGGCGAGCAGCTCACTGCTAGTCGTATCGGCGCATTAGCTGCCATTGGCGTCTCGAGGGTTGAAGTGTACGAAAGGCCACGCGTGGCACTACTATCCACAGGGGATGAAATTATCGAACCCGGCCAAGTACTCGCACCCGGGCAGATTTATGACATCAATCGGTTCACTCTTGAAACCTTAGTTCGCAGCCACGGTGGCATAGCCGTACACCACCCCCCAACCGCAGACACGCTTGATGCGTTAACTGCAACAATTAAATCCTGCTTGACGCACGACCTCTTGGTGTTTTCAGGAGGTAGTTCGGTTGGTGCTCACGACTTGATTGTGGACGTCCTGCGACAACACGGTGAAATTCTGTTCCACGGAATCGCTGTCAAACCAGGTAAGCCCACTGTATTTGGACGAATTGGCACCATGCCAGTTCTCGGTATGCCGGGATATCCCACATCCTGCCTCTCAAACGCCTATATGTTGCTAATCCCTATGTTGAGGCGAATTGGCAGACTCCCGCTGTACCATCCACGGACGCTGACACTTCCGCTCGCTGAACGGATCGTTTCAACAACGGGACGTCACCAATTCTATACAGTGCGGGTCACCGACGGCATGGCTATGCCAGCCTTTAAAGCTTCAGGCGATATCACCAGCATGTCGTTAGCCGATGGGTACGTCGAGATTCCGGCTCAAACTGATATCGTTGAAAAAGGTGAAGTGGTCGATGTGAAATTGTTTTAAAGACTACCTGAGACCAATTTGGCGTTCGTACTCCGGTTCGAGTTCATCCGCTATATGTAAATCGAATATTGCTGCAGTACGACGGTACGCACCTCTAAATTCAGTATGACACCGGTAGCAAACGGTGATGTCGCCCAATCGGCGATAGACGACTAGATCAATCAACGCAGCAACACCCAATACTCCGTATGCGACGAGATCCATCTCAAACCAATAGAATCCAGCACTGATAAGCGCCCCAATGATCACGATGGTTAAACCGAGCTGGGGGTTGAAATCCTTCCTGATATAGAAGTCTCCACCTTCGCAAAGCGGACACCGATCGACTTCGTCATCATTCTTTACACCATCAGTGAACATGAGGTCGAGAGTGCGCCCACACCCGCCGCACACAATGGAGGTCGAAGTTATATCCACTGTAACAGGGAGTGCCGCTCGGCAGGATGGACAATGAAAAGTTGCTTCCACGTGAAAACTTTCAGTGCAAAAGATTCGATCAATTTACAGTGGCACGCCTGTTGAAAGAAAGAGGTACTTGGCAAGAATCTCACCAACCATGACTGTAAAAAAATCGACATAGAGAATACCGGTTGCCGATTGGGTCGAGCGAATTTTCGCTGTCTCCCAGGTAAGGTACGCCAAAACACTTGGTCCAAGTAAACCAAACAGAACGCGCTGCCAGAAGAAAATGCCTGCAACCGATAGAATGTAGCGCTGAAAATTGAATCCCAGTCCCGGCTCCACACTCGCCACCGCAATGTATACCGCGACACCTACGACAGCGATACGAAGAATGGTAGAAACGATATGAAACTTAACGATCTTCTGAAGTAAGGAGACGTCCATGGATGGCAGAACCAGGTACCAGTGCCCCAAGATCATCGCCGTGCAAGTGCCACCCAGAAGGGCAGCCGAACTCACAAAACTCGCTACAGCTAGTACCGGCATTGAGACCGGGTGTACCGAAGCCACGCCGAAAGCCTGCGCAACCAGCATCACGCCGCTGGCAACAACGGTCGTCCATAGTAATCCAGGCTGCAATGCTTTTGCCATCCGACCAACGGTGATCCAAAACAAAAGCAGTGCACCTGTAGCGGTACGCAGTGCCAGCGCTGAAACACTATTCCAGACATTCCCTGCATCACCAATTCCTGGGTCGAAGGCGAGTCCGATGACTAAAAGTACGACAGCTAGCCCGGCATTAAACCGAAAGAACTTCACGCCGGCTGCACGAGGCACCAACAATAAAGTCCAGGCGATGCCCACGCCTAGGTGTGTCAGAAAAAGAAACAGAACTAGTGAAAGCGACATGCTTCAGCACCAGAGGACACGGGCGAACATATACAAATCGAAAGGAATCCAGTAACAGTAGAGTGCGCCCTATACGAATTCCAGACTGCGACCGGTCCGAACTGTCTTTTTAGCCGAGACGCAGATTTACTGCGGTCCAGTTAATAACGTTCCAGAACGCGCCAACGTACTCCGGACGCCGGTTCTGATATCTTAGATAATAAGCATGTTCCCAAACGTCCAACCCAAGAATCGGCTTCTTCCCTTCCATCGCCGGGTTATCCTGATTCGGGGTGCTCATAATTGATAACGTTCCGCCGGAGGCTACAACCCAAACCCATCCGCTACCGAAACGACCCAGTGCAGATTGTGTAAACTGCTCCTTCATAGAGTCGTAACTGCCGAACGAAGCGTTAATGGCGTCTCCAACGTTACCATTTGGATCACCTCCCGCATTCGGTCCCATGACCTGCCAGAACATCGAATGGTTCCAGTGTCCACCACCATTATTCCGAACAGCAGTCCGGATACCTTCAGGCACGCTATCGAGATTACTCACTAATTCATCAAGAGTCTTCTCTGCCAGTTCAGGATGCTTTTCCAATGCAGCGTTCAATTTCGTCACGTACGTTGCGTGATGTTTGTCATGATGAATTTGCATCGTCTGTTCGTCAATGTGTGGTTCGAGTGCAGCGTAAGCGTATGGTAACGCTGGTAGTTCATGAGCCATAAAAATTCCTCCTTCATACGATCGTCACGTGACGATCAAACAATTCC
>DODG01000040.1:2341-2823 GCA_003509065.1 Acidobacteriota bacterium | reverse complement strand
TCAACATTTCCAAACTGACCGGGCCATTCCTCGATCTTGACGGCTTTCAATCCACGAGAAAGAGCGATATCCATCCGCTCAGCGAGTTCATCAAGATTTGAGCCGGGCGGGTAAACCGTCGCGTAAGGCGTGACCTGTTTCAATGGTTCAATATCACTGGCGGTAGTGGCAAATGAACGCCATATCAATTCATGTACAGGTTTTCCAGCCGCTTTGCCTGATATGTCCCACAGCGCTGTTTCAACCGCCCCAATAGCACCTATTACAACTCCCCTACGCCCAAAAACTCCCGTGGAGTTATACATTTTCTGCCATAGGCGTTGAACTTGCCTCGGGTCTTCTCCCAAAAGTAAAACCTCAAGACCCAGGCTTGCACGAACAATCGCATCAATAATAATGCTCGGAGCTTCACACTGACCTATACCACTGATCCCTTCATCAGTGTTAACTCTCACCAAAGTAATGTCGTACCCGCCGGTGCT
>DODG01000040.1:0-1927 GCA_003509065.1 Acidobacteriota bacterium | reverse complement strand
ATTTTCATTTACACGCGTCATCTTTCTATTCATTCGGCAGGTCAACTTTCTTCACTCCGTCAGGAAAATAACTCTGGAGTCGCTCATATTCTGAACGAAGATCTTTCTGGGGCTCCCAATCCGCTCCATATCGAACACCGCGAACTCCTGCCTGAAGCATTTCTTTTGTACAACCGAAGCAAGGCCTCCAAGTTGTATATAAAAGTGATCCATCCACTGATATTCCGAAGCGGGCTGCGGACAGCAAAGCGTTTTGTTCAGCATGAACACATATACACAAATCGTACCCTGTGCCCGATGGGTATTGTTCACGGTTTGAACAACGATCACATCCACCCACATCACAGTTCGTCGTTCCATGCGGGGTGCCATTGTAGCCAGTCGAAACAATATGCCCTTCACGAGCGAGTACTGCTCCAATATGGCTACCTTTACAGTTAGCCCTGGCTCTCACACCTACTGCTATCGACATCATATACTCGTCAATACTAGGTCGAATCGGTATCGTATCTGACAACGGGGATAACATCCTTGTTAACTATGCTGTGAACTTTTTTAGGATAGCCATACACTATTTTCAAGTCTCTTCACTGCTATCCTAGCTTGAGATCGAATATTGTGCCCCAGAATTCAAGCTTATGTTGAGGCGCGATACTCGAACATTGACCGAAACATCACTAGCTTTTCGCAATTAATTAATCGATGACATCAACTTCGTCTGGTTTCCCCCCCAACTCTGACTCCCTTCCAAATTCACAAGGCCGATTTGGCCCTTATGGAGGAAAATTTGTACCTGAAACGTTGATGGCAGCGCTTGATGAACTGGAAGTTGCATTTAATGAAGCCAAACAAGATGATTCTTTTTGGGAAGAATTTGAAGATCTACTTGCGAACTACGTAGGTCGGCCGACCGCCCTGTATCACGCTAAAAACCTGACAGAAAAGCTTGGCACAAGCCAGATTTACATCAAACGCGAAGACCTCAATCACACTGGCGCACACAAGATCAATAATGCCATAGGCCAAGCGCTTTTGGCGAAGCGCCTAGGCAAAAACCGTATTATCGCCGAAACAGGAGCTGGGCAGCACGGAGTTGCAACCGCAACGGTTTGCGCCCAGATGGGTCTCGAATGCATCGTATACATGGGCGAGGAAGATATCAGACGACAATCGCCAAACGTTTACAGAATGCGGGAACTTGGCGCATCGGTCGAATCAGTCACATCCGGCAGCAGAACGTTGAAAGACGCCATTAACGAAGCAATCCGTGATTGGGTTTCAAACGTAGAAACCACGCACTACATTATTGGCAGTGCGGTAGGTCCACATCCATACCCAAAATTAGTCCGGGATTTTCAATCTATTATCGGTGCCGAAGCCCGTAAACAAATTATAAGAATGGCAGGGCGCCTTCCAGATTACGTGGTGGCTTGCGTGGGAGGCGGATCAAACGCAATAGGTATTTTTTCCGGATTCATAAAAGATACCAAAGTCGGATTAGTAGGGGTTGAAGCATCAGGTGAAGGTCTCGATGGTCGGCACGCTGCAACCATGACAAAAGGACGACCCGGTGTACTGCATGGCTCATTAAGCTACTTACTACAAGACGAGTACGGTCAGGTGACCGAAGCACATAGCATTTCAGCAGGGCTTGACTATCCAGGAGTAGGACCTGAACATAGTTACCTTAAGGATTCAGAGCGCGCGACCTACGTATCAGCAACTGATGACGATGCCCTTGCAGGATTTAGGTTGCTCAGTCGAACCGAGGGGATAATTCCTGCACTAGAACCTGCACACGCCATTGGGTACATGATGAAATGGGTCCCAACGTTGTCAAAAGACCAAATTGTATTGCTGCTGTTAAGTGGTCGTGGTGATAAAGATCTCGAAACGGTTGCTGCAGCATCTGGCGTGGAATTCTGAT
>DODG01000209.1:5241-5557 GCA_003509065.1 Acidobacteriota bacterium | reverse complement strand
CTGCAGTGATCCAAATTGCACCTACTAGGACGAGAATTAACACGGCGACCATATCCTGTACCCGTTCCGCAACCACTGTTCCAAGGCACGATGGAAATGTGCTATCGGTTTCCTGCGCAAGTGACCATCCTCTATAGGCGTCGCCGAGCCTTAAGAATGCAACAGAGTTTGCGAACCAACCCATCAGAATTATTCCGGCCAGTGTTGTGGGTCCGGGAACGTTGTCGCCATTATGTCCGCCGATGTTTGCGGTTCTGGCCAAAGACCTCCATCGAAGCCCGCGAAACCAGAAACTTACGTAGTAGAGAACTAAAGC
>DODG01000209.1:4617-4880 GCA_003509065.1 Acidobacteriota bacterium | reverse complement strand
GCCCTTAATGTTTGTCCAAATTTCATCCCATGCAAAATCGAAAATACGCCAGAGTGCGAATCCCAGTAATGATGCTCCGATGATAATTGTGATTAATGTGGGTAAAGATAAAACGCGTTGGCGTAGCGTAGTGACACTTGGGAATCCTGGCTCAGTCTTAATGCCAGGCTGAGATGTTATGTGGCTCGTTGTCTTAGTCATTTATTACGCTGTTTTGGTTAATTGACACACAACACCGATTCAGGTGCGTAGATCCATTTGAG
>DODG01000209.1:2902-4231 GCA_003509065.1 Acidobacteriota bacterium | reverse complement strand
GGGGTTGGAGATATTTTCATCCAATAAACCATATCGTCTGGTGGGGAATCGCCGGGTTTGTTAACTTCAATTGTGATTGCTGGTGCGGCTCCCAGTATGTCGGCTGCAACCGCAGCTTCCTTTACTTCCTCTTCTACTCCTCTACTTTTTGGAAGGATTATTGTCCCTCCAATGTTTGCAAATGGAATTGTAAGTTCTGCAAGTTCATTTAATCTGGCCACTGCCCGAGCAAGGACCAAATCGTACTTTTCACGATGATCGATTTCTTGAGCTATCTCTTCTGCCCGACCATTTACCACATGTGCGTCATTTAATTCGAGAGCATTAACTACTTCGGTTAAGAAATTTGTTCGTTTTTTATTCGAGTCAATTAGGGTAATTTGAAGTTCTGGCACGGCAATTTTCAATACTATCCCGGGAATTCCTGCTCCAGTGCCGACGTCGATCGCTTGTTTTCCTTCAAACCACTCGCGTGTGGGCACGTTGCCTCCTGCAGGAGCGAGTACACGTAACGATCGGATGAAAAGCTCCTCTCGGATTTTCTCCCAAGTTTTCAATCCGGTGAGATTGAACTGTTTGTTACGTAACTCTATTAACTCTCGGTATCGTTTGAACTGGGATTGTTGTTTGTTGTCGAGGTAGACACCGAGTGTTTGGGCTGCTGTTACTACAGAATCCACTTGTGAAGAAGTACCTTTCTTAGTTTTTACTATTTGAGGATAGATTCCAGAGTCGACTTATGTATGTGTCTGGTTCGGTTCGTTATTTATAAAAAAGGGAAGCATAAAAAGAGTTTGGACGGTAATGTTATAGGGTGTAGTCCGACAATTGATCTGTGGAAGAACGGGTGGCTCAGTTATAGAAGTTGATGTTTAACAGGTGATAGTCGGCTAAGAATTGGAATGTTGATTTGGTGATTCGTGTTGTGGTCCTAGTGAAGCAAGTTCCAGATCCGGAACTTCCTCCTTCGCAGTTTAAGGTTGATGAATCCACTAATAGTGTGGTTCCGCCAAATGGCGTGCCGCCTGTAGTAAATGGGTTCGATTTGAACGCGATTGAAGCAGCTTTACGATTACGAGATTCTGGAACCGATATTGAAATAACTGTTCTTTCGGTTGGCAGTGAATTTGTGATGGACGCAATGAAGAAGCCGTTGGCTATGGGTGCGGATCGGTTAGTACTTGTTGTCGATCCAGCACTGGACGGAATTGATTCTGCCGGAACTGTGAAAGTATTGTCCGCGATAGTGGAGAAAGATGGTCCGTTTGATTTGATTTTGGGAGGTCGGCAGGCTTCCGATTGGGATCAAGCTCATGTGATGTTGGGTCT
>DODG01000209.1:0-2500 GCA_003509065.1 Acidobacteriota bacterium | reverse complement strand
CAGCGAGTTATTCCGGATGGATACCAGGTCATATCAGCTGAGTATCCTTTAGTTTTAACAATTACGAATGAGCTTGGCGAACCTCGTTATCCGAACCTGCGCGGCATCATGCAGGCGAGTCGCAAGCAGCCGGAAATATTCGCTTTGGCAGACATTGGACTTTCAGTTTCTGATCTTGCCCCGAAACTTGAGCTCAGAAAGTTGTATATTCCCGAATCAAACAAAGAGGTTGAATTGATTGAAGGTGAGGACGAAGCAGATTCGGGCAAAAAACTGGCGTTGCGCCTTCGTGAGGAGAAATTGATCTAGTGACATCTGTGCTTTTGGTTGCCGAAAGTGATGGGTATGGCTCAATTACACAACCTTCTTTAGAGGCGATTGTGGCTGCTAATCAGCTTATCGATTCTTGTATCACGGTGGTTATTGCTGGTGATTTGTCCGAATCGGCATCTTCATTGCCGGTTGACCGTGTGGTCCGTATTTCTGAAATAGATACCAGTGATATTGGTGTTTACGAACAGGCGACTGCTGATATCGCCTCAGTGGTTAATTCGATTAACCCTGAGGTTGTACTTTTTAGTAAATCTGATTTCGGATCTTTGGTTGGGGCACGTGTGGCTTTTAGGGTAGGTGCAGCATTTGCTGCTGACTGTACAGAAATTTCAAACCCTGATGGTTCCGTCATTGTGACTCGTCCTGTTTTTGGTGGTAGTGCGTTAGCCGAATATGAGATCACTACTTCGCAGGCCGTTATCACGTTACGCCCTGGAGCTTTTCTTATTGCTACTGAAAAGGGGACACCTTCAATAGATGATTTCACTTCCGAGGTGGCCGTAGATCGCAGAGCTCTTGTATCTGGCACTGTTTTAGAGGCGCGAGAGGGTATTCGATTGGAAGATGCGAACGTTATCGTAAGCGGTGGTCGTGGGTTGGGTGGACCTGAGCCGTTTAGTGTTCTTCATGATCTTGCAAATGTCTTGGGCGGGGCTGTTGGGGCTTCGCGCGCTGCATGTGACGCCGGATGGGTTGATCACGCTTACCAGGTCGGTTTAACCGGTAAGTCTGTTAGCCCAGAGGTCTACATTGCTGTAGGAATCTCCGGGGCTAGCCAGCATATGGCAGGTTGCTCTAGTTCACGTGCGATTGTTGCGATCAACAAAGATGCTGATTCGAACATTTTTAAAGAAGCGAGATATGGGGTGGTGGGTGATTGGGAAAAAGTCTTACCTGCATTTTTGGATGCTGTTAGGAACCTTAAATCCTAGCGAGCTTGTAAGGTGGATAACGATTTTAAAATGGAAAGGTGAGAAATTGGATTTCGGCTACGGTAGTGGTGTAGACGGTGTTTTTAAATTTATTGAAAACGCTGAGGTGATGGCTGTTTTTTTCCCGAGATTCGGTCAGTCGATTGTGATTGATGTGAGGCTAAAAGAAGAGGATCCGCCTCTTGTGCGAGTTGTTCCTATGGCTCGTTCTATCGCTGACAGACTCCGTACAATCAAGCGAATGAGACCTGCTTTACCCCGTCCTCGCGATATTGTAGCGATTCCATGGGTTGGGTACGTCGAGGCTATGGATTCTTCAGGTTTATGGAAAAAGATTATTGCTCGTATTGAGGAAACCGGATTTCCTGAAGCTCTTGCGGCAGCCGATAAGTCATTTGACGACCTCGTGCGTATGGAACGGCAGGAATTGGCCAAGTTGATAATGGGTGAGCAGTACGACACTCTCTGGGCCCGTTCAACAAGCTAGCGTATTAATTGCTCACTGCGATTTTTAGATCTCGAATTGCATAAATTGTTACGTTTTTCCTTTACCATTTCCATAGGTTATTTTTATGCAATTAAACACCTTGAAAATTCTCCATTCGCTAGCTTTTTAGTTTCATCGTTTGAAAATAATGTTGTACCGGATATCAAATGTGCCCATATCGGTTACGTCAAGTTCTGCTGTTTGGATTTCAACTTTGCCGATCTGGCGACGACTTCGATGGGTTTTCGTCGTAACACTAGTGGTCATTCTTTTTTTTGCGTGGTTAATTCCTGTTGGGGACAACAGAGCGAATAGTGTTGCCACGTTTGTATCTCTGGAACATGAGTATGGGTTGGTTTCTTGGGAGTTAGAGAATGTCCTCGCGAAATGGACTCATCGCATATGGGCGATATTGCCATGGACCCCGAGTAGTGATGCTGATCGCCGCTCATCTTTGGATCGTTATGTAGTACTTGTTGATGAGCTCCGAGACGCTAATGATTTATTTCAGGATGTTACCTCCATACCTGATTCTGATGCTCGACTTGTAGCTGAGGCACAGGATGCAGTTGATCAAATAGTGAGGGAACGAGATGAGATACGAGACGAGATTGAGGAGTATCTTGAACAGATCATTACTGAAATTGTTACAACAGATGATGTAGATCTGGTTCAGGCGTTTGTGTGGCCACCGGTTGATTTTCGCATCGATAGTCCGCCGAAACTTCTTGTGACATCGCCCAGAAAT
>DODG01000081.1 GCA_003509065.1 Acidobacteriota bacterium | reverse complement strand
CTCGACTTCAGTATCTGACAAGCGCACGTTAACCATTCAATCTGTCCCAAGGAAACCAATGACCTTCCACGCTAACCCTGGGCATCGATCAGAGACACATTAGAAATTAGCTGGACCATTGCATTGGTCAATCCCATGATGCATCACGACGATTTTCACGACTCGTATGCGTTACACCACGCCTTGCTCATGAAGTTCTTTTATGTCCTGAGCGTTCATTCCAATCTCAGCTAATATGGCATCAGTGTCTGCACCCAGTTCGGGCGCGGCCGCATTGTCATTCCGGCGCAACCCCGACAGATTGATCGGCGATCTGATTTGATCAAACCCTCCCAAGCGAGCGTGATCAATCGCCGTCACCATATCAAGATCTTTCACCTGTGGATCGGAAAATGCTTCCTTAATATTATTCACAGGACCAGAAGGAACACCGGCATCGTTCAGCAATACAATCAACTCCGCTGTGGCGAATCGACAGGTCAAATGTTGAATCTGTTGTTTCAGTTCCGCACGATTAATATGTCGCTGCTGTTCAGACGAAAACTCTGATTGCTGAGCCAACGCAGACTGTCCCAAGACATCACACAGACTTTGCCACATTTTCCCGCCGCTCACCTGTATGTTGATTTGCCCATCTGAAGTATCAAAAACTCCTGCCGGCATAATCGTTGGGTGGTCGTTGCCAACGCTGGCCGGGACTTCTCCATCGACCAACCACCGTGCAGCCTGAAAATCAAGCATCGCTATTTGCGACTCCAGTAGCGAGGTATGCACCCAACGCCCCACACCTGTGTCCTCTCGCTGCAACAAGGCAAGCACCACGCCAAGCGCGCAAAAGATGCCAGCAGACAAATCGGCGATGGGTATGCCGACACGCATAGGCCCCTGTCCTGGTTGACCGGTAATAGACATCAAGCCACCGAGTCCTTGGGCAATTTGGTCAAGGCCTGGTCGGTTACTGTAGGGTCCACTTTGCCCAAATCCTGAAATACTGGCGTATATGAGCTTCGGGTTGAACTCCTTCAAGGACTCATGATCTATACGAAGACGTTGCTTAACATCTGGTCTAAAATTCTCAACCAATACGTCTGCCTTCTCAACGAGCCCACCTAAGATTTTGCGACCTCGTTCGTCCTTAAGATTAAGGGTGATCGAGCGTTTATTTCGATGCAGATTTTGAAAATCGTACCCGTCACGATCAAATCCCAGCGTATTAACGGCGCTGTCAATTGCTTCTACCCGAATAACCCTTGCACCCCAATCAGCCATCTGACGCACGGCAGTGGGGCCTGCCCGAGCCCGAGTCAAATCGAGCACCGTGTACTTGCTCAGCGGAAGCGACATATTGTGGTCCGGCATTTATTCCCCCTGTGACGATCGTGTGCTAAATCTGCAGATAGCAGGTCACCTCAAAAACAAATCATAAACATCGCACTGAGGACATTACGCTTCGTCATTCAACAAAATGTCACGACCATCCGTGACAAACGATCGACGTCAAAGGTTACGATTGGTTGCTCCGCCATCTACAGTGACTACGGTTCCACTCACATAGGCGGCACGTTCTGATGCTAAAAAAACGACCATGTCTGCAACTTCGGTCGGCTCACCCATACGGCCAAACGGTAAATTCAGTTCCCCTTGAAATTCCCGCCAGCGATCAGGAGTACCGTAAGCATTTTCGCTCCAACCTTTGAGCATATACTCGGCACGATCTGTTCTCGTGAGTCCGGGATTAACACCCACGACACGAACACCATGATCAGTCGAAGCGGCGCCCAGCGCTTTAGTCAGCCCCATTAGTGCAATATTGCCTGTGCTACCGAGGATATAACGAGCCTGCATTCGTTCTCCAGAAGTACCGATCACATTGACAATGACACCGCTCTTCCGTGCTCTCATGTATTGATAAAAATGCCTGGTCAGATTGATGTAACCGAATACTTTTAGATCCCACGCCGCGCGCCAAATCGGATCGCCAATCTCGTCAATTTCGCCTGGCGGGTTCGAGCCTGCGTTATTGACCACGATCGACACGTCACGACACGTCTCAGCTATCCTCGTTTGCTCCGCCGTCTCAGACAAATCGGCCACATGGATGCCCACTTCGACATCACACTCTGATTGAATGCTCTGAGCAACTTGTTCAAGGAGAGACTGACTTCGCGCAACCAGCTCCAGATGACAGCCTTCCTGTGCGAGCGCCTGCGCCACTGCCCGACCGATGCCTTTGCTCGATCCAGTAACGAGGGCACGCTTTCCGGTTAATCCTAAATCCATTTAAATCAGCTTGTGAAACGGAGTGTTCATCTACCAATTGAGTTATGACAACTCAATACCCCCGTGGCAATCCAAGATCATGAACAGCAATGTAGTTCAATATCATCTCTTCAGAAACCGGTGCAAAGTGGAATAAGCGAGCATCTCGCCATAACCTCTCGACGTCCATCTCTTTAGAAAACCCCATACCACCCATCGTCTGCATCGCCCTCTCGATCGCCTTAGTTGCAGCCTGTGAGGCGATCATCTTTGCCGTGTTGGCCTCAGAACCGTAAGGCTGTTCCGTATCATGCAACCACGCTGCCTTTAGATTCATCAGGCGTGCGCACTCCAGTTCAGCGTATGCCTGTGCCAACGGAAACTGTAGCCCCTGATAGCTACCAATGGGTGTGTCGCCGAACACCTTCCTCTCTCTAGCGTAATTGGTACCCAACTGAAGGGCCAACTTTCCCGCGCCGACCAAACCCGCTGTGGTAACAATCCGTTCTGTATTAAGGACTTCAAGTAACTCCGGCCATCCATGATCTAACGTCCCCAACAACTCATCCGGCCGCACTTCTACATCCTGGAAAAAAACGAGACTCGAAGGATTGGTATTCGTACCCACCTTATCAATTGCACTATGAGTAAGACCTTCTCTGTCAACATCGATCAGAAAGTTTGAAATGCCCACACTTCGTTTCGGTGCATCTTCATACCGAGTGGTGCGGGCCACAACCAGAATCTTATGCGCCTGAGGCACACAGGTAATCCAGATCTTGTTACCGTTAAGCAGCCATTTGTTCCCTTCCCGCCTCGCAAATGTCTTGATTTGCAAGGTATTAGAGCCTACGTCTGGTTCTGTGAGCGCCATCGCAAAACGCATATCACCACTGACCAGTTTTGGCAGATATTCGCTCTTAACCGCGTCGCTACCAAATTTGCTGATCGGCACTCCGCCGAAAATCGGGTTATTCATAAACAGTTGGCCGACCGTAGAACCACCGCCACCCGCCGACAGATTCTCGATAATTAACGCCATCTCCAACATACCAAGGCCCGAACCACCGTACTCTTCAGGGAGCGCCGCGCCTGCTAAACCCATGTCACACACCTTTTGCCAGAAATCAAATGCAAACTCTTTCTTCGCATCCAGTGCGCGCCAATACTCCAAGCCAAATTCCTCGCCAACTTTTCGCGCAGTCTCTGACAATAACTGATGGTCTTGGGTTAGCGAAAATTCCATATCATGCTCCTACTTTAGAACGCGTCAAAACCTGTGTTGCCCAGCTAAACTGATCGAGCCCGCCTTCCGCTAGATCATTAATCACCAATATAGACCCACATCACTTTCCCGTAAAATTCGCCTGTCGCTTCTCCAGGAATGCCTCACAACCCTCATGCGCATCGAG
>DODG01000088.1 GCA_003509065.1 Acidobacteriota bacterium | reverse complement strand
CTATGGATGTCACCTGGAAAACAAGGTCGGCAGATTCGAGAAAAATATTTTCGTCGAGGACAACCGTGCCCCGTACTTATCAGCTGCGGACATGACCCACTGTTATTCCTTGGGGCGGGGAACGAATTACGATTTGGACTTTCGGAATTCGCGTGGGCGGGTGGACATCGTGGCCGGCCGTTTGAAACGATTCGATCTGAACGCTATGGCCTCCCGATGCCGGCCCACAGTGAGATTATTTTGGAAGGTGCTATGCATGCCGGTGACGTGCTGCCTGAGGGTCCGTTTGGGGAATTTACTGGCTACTATGCGAGCGCTGTCAGCGATGAGCCAGTTGTCCGGATTGAACGGATTTACTATCGCGACGATCCCATTCTCACCATGGCGAGCCCGATGCAACCACCATCGGACTTCTCTTTTAGCAAGTGTGTTATGAAATCTGGCATGATTTGGGACGAGGTAGAGAGGGCGGGATTAAATGGTGTCCAGGGTGTATGGTGCCATGAAGCTGGCGGGCCTCGACTTTTTAACGTTATATCAATTAAACAGGCGTACGCTGGCCATGCGAAACAGGCGGGATTGCTCACAGCTGGTTGCCAATCTGGTAATTACCTCGGGCGCTATGTTGTGGTTGTGGATGAAGACATCGATCCAACAAACACTTTTGAGGTTATTTGGGCCTTGTCTACCAGAAGTAATCCAGCTGAAGACATTGACATCATTCGCCGAGCATGGAGCGGTCCACTTGATCCCATGTTGCGACCCGGCGAGCGCCTGAATTCACGCGCAATCATTGATGCCTGCCGACCATTCGAATGGAAAGACAAATTTCCACCGGTGGCTAAAGCAAGTGATATTCTGAGAGAGAAAGTAGCAGAAAAATACAAGGCAATCCTAGCAGGTATTGATACCTGACATCCGTTCCAGGACTTATATCGTGCCGAAGATTATGAGGCTTATCTAATGAGTGAGACGACTGCAGGTATAGACCGCACGGTCAAACCGTACCAAGCGTCCGAGGGCAAAGGTGCTTTAGATGGTAGGCGATACTTAGAGAGCCTGCGCGACGGACGTGAGGTGTGGTACCGAGGGCAACGCATTGAGGATGTAACGACACATCCTGTATTTTCGACAATGGCGAAAAACGTTGCCAGGATTTACGACATGCAGCACGCTCCAGAAACCTCAGAAATAATGACCTATGAGCAGAAAAACGGGCGTCGGGCGTCATACTCTTACTATCTACCAACCGCACCAGAAGACTTATTGCTCCGACGTGCTAATACCGAGATTTGGGTCCGTGAAGTATTTGGGATGTGTGGCCGATTACCAGATTTTTGTGCGTCGATGGTAGTTGGTTACTACGATATCCATGACCAATTGGCGGAACTTAACCCAGATTTAGCGCGCAATACCAGAACCTATCTTGACTATGCGCGTAATCACGATTTGTGTCTATCGCATGGATTGCACGATCCAACCATGGATAAGTCACTCCGCCCTTCTGAAGATCCTGACAGGTGCTTGAGGGTAGTCAAGGAGCGTGATGATGGGGTCGTCGTACGCGGTGCCAGGTTTAACACATTTGGAATATTCTCGAATGAGATCCTGGTTTCACCGACGTACCAATTTAACGAAGATGAAAAGGACTTTGCGATCTGGTTCACTATTCCATGCAACGCCCCTGGTTTAAAGCAAGTTGCTCGAGAAGCTTTTTCTGGCCGCAATCCACTAGACCATCCAGTCTCTGCTGGTTTTGACGAAATTGACTCGCTCGCAATTTTTGACGATGTGTTTGTACCTTGGGAACGTATCTTTTTGTATCGAGAACCACTGGGGGCGAATCGATTGTTTCGCGGGAACGTGATGTCGTGGGCGAGTTATGCGGGTTCGGTCTTGACGCAAATGCGAATGGAGATTCTCGTTGCGGTTGCTTATCTACTGGCTACGACGTCTGGAGTCGACCAGCGGCCGAATGTGGCGGGTATTCTCGGTGAGATGTGCACCTATCTCGAATTGTGTCGGACAAATCTTCGAGCTGGAGAAATTGATTGTGTGCGATCACAAGGAGGCCTGTATCGTCCCAAGCCTTCGCCTGAACGTCGGGCTCTAGTGACGATGGTCTCAGAGCGATTTATTGAACTTGTCGAACACATTGGTACAAGCTCGCTCATTTTCTTGCCAACCGCTGAAGACTGGGATGTTCCAGAATTGAAGAAACACTTGGACATTTACATGCGTGGTAAGGGAACATCGCCAATCGATCGTCATAAATTGTGCAAGCTGGCTTGGGATTTGACCGGTGATTCTTACGGTAGTCGACAGCAACTTTATGAACGGTTACACTCAGGGGATCCAAACATGGTCGTGGCAAATGCTTACCGGCGCTCTGATTTGTCTAATGGTATTGACTTGGTCACGAAATTTTTAGACTTGGAGCAGCCCGTTACTGGTTCAAAAAAAGGATAGAAAGGGGCGGCAGCGCTGCACTCCATGGGTAAATTTATTATTGCTCCACACATGCGGCTTCAAGAATGGGTCGCTCATGAAAAGGGCTACTTTTCGGACGCGGGTTTAGACTACGAATTTCGCAGTGGAAAACGTAGCGTCAGCAGTATCAAGACGGCCGAAGAGATTTCTCCTGATCTCCGAAGCGGTGCCTATCAAAGTTTTGAAGGGCAAGGTCGCGGGTGTTCAATTAGTTCTGCCTGTCATTGGACGGTTAATATGGCGGCATCAGCGGGCCACGGGCGGGTTTGGGGTGAGGCCTACTCGGTAAGTCCGTCTGGTATTTATGTTCCACCGGATTCGTCTATCAAGCGACCAGAAGATCTAGCTAATGTTCCGATCACTGTCGGCTATCAATCAGGTAGTCACTACTCAACGATCCAGGCGCTTGAGGCGTTTCTTCCACGTGACCAGATTAAGTTGCATTTTGGCGGGATGCTCTTTCAGCGGCTTGAGTTATTGGTGGACGGAGAAGTGCCAGCGGGAAACGCGTTCGGCGGTCCGTTATACCTGCTCGAACAATTAGGGTTCCGGAAGATTATCGACACCACGTTTATGGTCGCCGCACTGGTGGAGGAGGATGTGGATCCTGCCGACGTTCGGAAGTGTTATCGTGCACTGAAGCGTGCACAAGCGGATATCGATCTACGTCCTGAGTTATACACGCATTACTACAAGAATATATTTCCTGACCGGTTCCACGAGATCATGGATACTCGCACCTTTGGCCCCGGCGAGAGAATAGTGTTCCAACCGTACTCGAAAGAAATGTTCGAAGTGACCCACAAGTGGGTAGAGGACTGGGAAATTTTTCCAGAAGGCAAGGCTGGCACGGCCGCGTACGAGGAATCGGTTGTAGTGTCAGACCTGTAACGAAGGGAAATATGGCTAATATTGTTTTTGGACTTGGTTCGTCGCACGGCCCACTTTTGTCGACACCTCCAGATAAATGGACGGGACGGGTTGAAGCGGACAAAAAAGCTCCAGGCCATCCGTTTCGTGGTGGTACTTACAAGTTTGACGAATTGGTGGAAGTGCGAGCGAAAGAAAATTTGGCCGAACAATGCACGCTTGAAATGAGAACAAAGAGACATGCAGCCTGCCAGCGTGCTATTGAACAACTTGCGGAGAGATTTGCAAAGGCATCACTTGATGCCCTTGTAATAGTTGGCAACGACCAACGTGAGATTTTTACTGAGGCTCTCACGCCACCTTTTAGCGTTTTTTATGGCGAATCTGTGGATAACATCCCTCCATCCAAGGAACGGTTGGCCAAGCTGCCACCTGGTTTAGGTGCGTCTCACTGGGCCAACTCGCCGGCAGAGGCAACGACCTATCCTTGCGTGCCAGAGCTCGGGGAACATATCCTCCGGTCGGCCATGGAAGAGGGTTTTGATGCTGCGGCAATGAAGGTATTACCGGAAGGACCGAATGGCCGTAAGGGCTTGCCACACGCCTATGGATTCATTTATCGACGGATCATGAATGATATAGCGATTCCGGCTGTTCCAATTGTGCTTAATACGTTCTTTCCACCGAATCAACCGACGGTTGGTCGCTGCTTCGATTTTGGCCGAGCGATCTGTCGAGCTGTGACGTCGTGGGATAGTAAAGCCCGGGTGGGAGTGATTGCTTCCGGTGGCTTGAGCCATTTCGTTATTGATGAAGAATTTGACAACATGCTCCTTGAAGGAATGAAGTCAGGAGACCGTTCACAATTAGTGAATATTCCCGCTGACCGATTTCGATCTGGTACATCAGAGACGAAGAATTGGATTACGACAGCCGGCGCCCTTACAGATACTGAATTGAGCATGACAGTTGTTGACTATGTGCCATGCTATCGATCGGACGCGGGTACTGGGAATGCGATGGGTTTTGTAACTTGGGATTAAGCAGGCCCTGACAGCGGTTGGCGCCGCAACGATCTATAAATTTGTTTCTCTTGCGATCATCACTTCCGTCGATTTCATAATTGCTACGGCAGTATCGCCGCGTTTCAGTTTAAGTGCTTCGACTGCGTCTCGCGTGATGACGGCAGTGAGCATTTGGTCGCCGACACGCAAACAGATCTGCGATAACAATCCGTCCGACCGGATTTCCTCTACAATTCCCTGCAGCTGATTTCGACCGCTAATTGCGATGCTCGCCTCACCGCGAGTCCGCTTTACTTGGTGGGCCTCGGTGGGCTTATCGCCATGCCGGTCAAGTAACCTTTCGATTTCGAGTTCGGTCAGCCGGTGGTGCCCACCATCGGTCTTGGTTGTTCGCACGCTTCCCTTATAAATCCACTGTTTGAGGGTGGAGTAGCTAACACCAAGACGCCTAGCTGCTTCACGAACCGTTAAAAGTGACATAAATCGAATTAAATCGTTTGATTAATCGTATAAAATCATACTAAACTGTTTTATTTGTTATGGCAAGCACTCATATCTTCATTGTTCATTGGCTTTGTAATTAGTAAAGAGACATGCCTGTTGAGATTTGGCAAATCTCGTGGTTCACGATTTTGGTCGCTTCTTTGGCGACCTTAATCATGATGCCGTTTGGGATTGCGGTCGCTTGGTTGTTGGCGCGTTGGACCTTTACCGGAAAAACAGCGTTGGAGACTTTTATCTCTCTGCCATTGGTGCTACCACCTGTAGCGACTGGCTTGATCCTATTACGACTTTTGGCACGTCGTGGGCCGGTCGGTCGTCTCTTGGACAATGCCGGGATTGAATTTCTCTTTACATGGAAAGCAGTCGTGCTTGCAATGGCAGTGCTCGGATTCCCATTATTAGTTCGCACAGCGCGTGCGGGATTTGAGCAGGTAAATCAGCGTTATGAGCTAGTCGCACAAACTCTCGGCGCCAGTCGCCTTCGTGTTTTTTTTACGGTGAGTCTTCCGCTGGCTTCACGTGCAGTAGTCGCAGGAATTCTACTCGCTTTTTCACGTTCGTTAGGGGAGTTCGGTGCGACGGTAATGGTTGCAGGTAGCATTCCTGGTGGTACGCGAACGTTAGCATCGGGCATTTACAATTATGTCGAAATAGGACAGGACACTAACGCAAACAGCCTATTAATAATTTCGATTATCCTAGCGTTTGGTGCAGTCTGGCTATCGAACCACATTGCGCGTAGTGCAAATCATTGAGGTTGTACGATCACCTCTTGGCCGGTTATTGATTATTCAAATAACAACATGCGCACTTCTATCGTTCTCGATATTGTGGTTCAACTTGATGCTTTTAATCTCGAAGTGCATGAACATTTAGATTGTGAAGTGGTGGCGCTCTTTGGCCCGACAGGTTCTGGGAAAACGACGATGCTGGAGACGATTGCCGGCCTCCAGCATGCACTACAAGGAGAGATTAGAGTAGGTTCACATTTGTTGTTTTCGTCACGTGCCGGAGTTGATGTGCCAGTGTGGCAACGTCATGTAGGCTACGTACCGCAAGACGTAGTACTGTTCCCACACATGGATGTAAGGCGGAATATTACCTATGGCCACTCGTCTAGTTCGGTGCTGTCTTTCAACAGGGTTGTTGATTTGTTAGACATTGAACCACTTTTCACGAGGCCGATTGCTGTTCTGTCTGGTGGTGAGCGCCAGCGGGTCGCCATTGCTAGAGCGCTCCTGTCCTCACCGAATATACTGCTACTCGACGAACCACTGACTGGTTTTGATAATGCTTTTAGGCAAGAGGCCTTAAAATATTTAATTCGTCTACGAAACGAACTCGACATTCCAATGTTTTATGTTTCCCATGATAAAGATGAAATTCTGGAAATTGCCGATTGGGTGATTGTGATAGAACGGGGACAGGTAGAACGTGCTGGAGAACCTTGCTCAGCACTTAGCGAACATGCGTAATGAACCGTCCCGTTTTGGTCAGTATTGTAGTTATGACGTGACTAACAATGAATAACATTACCAATCCATTGCTACACGAGAGCAGAGTGCCACGCTTTGATGCCATTCGGCCAGAACACGTAGAACCTGGCATTAAAGAATTGTTATCTCAGTTGGGTGCTAAGTTTGAGCAGCTAGAGCGTGATGGAAAGCCGACATGGCGTGAGTTGATTGAGCCGCTTGAGCGAATTGATGACGAACTAGGTTACCGGTGGGGAATTGTGAGTCACTTGACGTCCGTATCCAGCAATGATGCATTACGGGAAGCGTACGAACGAGTGGAGCCGGACCTCGTGCGATTCAGTATGCGGATTGCTCAAAGTCGTCCCTTGTACGATCTGATGTGTGCACTGCGTGATGGGTCTGACTGGAGTCGGCTGGATGCAAGTCAACAGAGGATCGTGACGTTGTTGATTCGTGACGCAAAACTCGCCGGTGTTGGTCTCGATGGCCATGGTCGCGAGCGCTTCGGAAAGATTCAGACCGAACTAGCAGAACTTTCGACGCGTTTTTCGAATAACGTTCTCGACGCGACCAAGGCATTCGGTATGACACTGCGGGACCGTAGCGAAGTCGACGGTTTACCGACGAGTGCTTTACAACTTGCAGCGCAGGCTGCCCGGCTTTCTGGAGAGCCAACCGCAACAACTGAGAGTGGGCCCTGGCATATCACTCTGGATCACCCGAGCCTTGGACCATTTATGCAACACAGTCGTCGGCGTGAACTACGGGAACGGCTGTACCGCGCGTACATCGCAAGAGCATCGAGCGGTGACTTTGACAATACACCGCTGATTACCCAGATCCTAAAGCTTCGTCAAGAGATGGCTCGACTATTGGAATACCAGAATTACGCTGATCTCAGCTTGGCCACGAAAATGGCATCCGGAGTACAAGCAGTCGCAACCTTACATGAAAAACTACGCGTAGCATCTTTTGATCGAGCACATAGAGAATTTCAAGAACTAAAAGAGTTTTCCAGGACACATGCTGAATTACAGATTGCGACTGATACAGAGACAATGGAATTGCAGCACTGGGACGTTTCATTTTGGGCCGAGCGACTCCGAGAAGATCGGTACGATTTTTCCGAAGAGGAATTACGCCCTTACTTTCCGTTACCGCGTGTCCTTGAGGGATTGTTTGCCTTAGCGGAGCGCCTCTTTGAAGTAAAAATCTGTTCCGCAGATGGTGAGGTTCCAGTTTGGCATGAAGATGTCAGGTTCTTTCGTATTACAGGAGAGGACGAGATTCCTCTCGCGGCGTTTTACCTAGATCCGTACAGTCGTCCCCAGGAGAAACGTGGGGGCGCTTGGATGGATGAGTGCACCGGGCGGAGTCGTTTGTTTTCTGATGCGATCGCTGGTCAGAGATTACCCGTTGCGTACCTAGTGTGCAATCAGAGTCCTCCAGTGGATGGACAACCATCGTTGATGCGATTTCGAGAAGTCGAAACGTTGTTTCATGAGTTTGGTCATGGTCTTCAGCACATGTTAACAAGCGTTGACTATGGTTTCGCAGCAGGAATTAATGGTGTCGAGCACGATGCTATTGAATTGCCAAGTCAATTTATGGAGAACTGGTGCTACCATCGCGACACCCTTCTTGCCATGGGTTGCCACTACGAAACCAACGAGTCTCTGCCGACTACTTTCTACGACAAGATCTGTGCAGCGCGTACTTTCCGTGCCGGTGAACAGATGGTTCGTCAATTGTTGTTTGGTCTAACGGATATGATGTTGCACGATGGGTACGATCCTGACGGAGATGTAACACCGTTTGACATTCAACGTGCCGTTGCAGAAACGACGAGCACATTACCGCTTCTTGCTGACGATCGTTTTTTGTGCAGTTTTTCACACATATTTGCTGGCGGGTACGCAGCTGGCTACTATGCTTACAAATGGGCTGAGGTGCTCAGTGCTGATGCCTTCGCAATGTTCGAAGAAACGGGACTCGAAGATCCAGAAGCTGTTGCCACAGTCGGTCGTCGTTTTCGCGACACCGTACTTGCTATGGGTGGTAGTCAACCGGCGATGGATGTTTTCATGGCCTTTCGTGGTCGCGAACCAGATCCAGCGCCACTTCTTCGACACTCCGGTCTTGCAGATTAAAGGTTGTCTTCGTTCTTGAGGGGAGCAAGTGAATCAAACTGTTTATTTGGTTCATCACGGTGAGGCACTCGACTCAGATGTGAATGCTCAGCGGCCACTGTCTCATAATGGTCAGAAGCGGGTTGAGCATCTTGCGGATCTCACTGCAGCCAAACAGGTTAAGCCTGACGCGATTTGGCATAGTGGCAAGCTCAGAACTCGCCAGACTGCTCAAGCGTTTTGGCGTGCATGCAACCCATTATCAGAATTGTCGATGGTGCGGGGGTTGCAACCAACTGATCCAGCCGAGTGGATTCTGGATCGAGTGAACGCTGACACTCGATCGATTATGCTCGTTGGACATAAACCTAACCTCGATTGGATGCTTAGCCTAATCTTGAATAAACCCAGCACCTTTCCGCCACACGGAATCGTTGGTTTAGGGCGTGGAACTGCTACGTGGGTTGAAATATGGCGCTTGTCGCCGCCCTAGTTTTAAGCGCGCTACTCCGAAATTAACTGGTGAAGGTGCTGTTGTAATAATTCCCATACACGTGTCACGTGTCGCTCCTCAGTTTTGATGTTGCCGATAGCAAGCCGAATGGCATACCGGCCGTCTGGCTTGGCATGGGAAAGGTAGCATTCTCCAGACTGATTCAGCGCGTCGAGTAAGTTGGCATTCAACCGTTCCAAGGCGACTTCACTCTGGTCATACGATTTTGGATTAGCCCGAAAGCAAACCACGCTGAAAGGCACAGGGGCGAGGCGCTCGAACGTTTCACTGGCGTCGACCCAGTCCGCGAATAAGCGTGCGAGACGCATATGTTCAACTAAACGCTTCCGAATACCATCTGCACCGAAGTGTCGAAGAATCATCCAGAGTTTTAGTGCACGAAATCGTCGTCCAAGTTGAATGCCGGTGTCCATCAGATTGGTGACACCTGCCGTTTCACTCGTTTTAAGGTACTCTGGGGTGAGTGTGAAGGCTGCGCGAATCATATCCATTCGTCGACAGTACAAGGCGCTTAGGTCAAATGGCGTAAATAACCATTTATGCGGATTGACAACCACCGAGTCGGCTTGTGCGCAACCATCCAGTACGTGTTCGTATCCTGGTACCATTGCGGTTACGCCGGCTATTGCCGCATCAACATGTAACCAAACGCGTTCAGTCTCGCAAATTTTCGCAATGGCTGGAACGGGGTCGATGCTTGTAGTGGCCGTGGTGCCTACGGTGGCGATCACTGCCAATGGGAGCAGCCCCTTCGCACGGTCGTTTTGAATAGCGCGCTTGAGTGCATCTGGTTGCATTCTGAACGAAGAATCGACAGGAATCTTTTGGAGGTTCTGTTGGCCAAAGCCAAGCAAGAGCACTGCTTTGTCGATCGATGAATGGGCCTGTTCTGAACAGTAAATTCGTAACGGGGGAAGATCGGTTCGGCCTGCCAAGCCTTGTTCCCGCACTTTCGGCACTGCTGCCTCGCGTGCTGCTGCCAACGCATGGAGCGTTGACACAGATGCTGTGTCATAGATGACACCATCAAAACCATCCGGTAAACCGATCAGCCGCCTGAGCCAGGCCAGCGTTACTTCTTCCAGTTCAGTTCCTGCAGGAGAAGCTTGCCACAACATTAGATTGACGTTGAGTGCAGCTGCCAGAAACTCTGCGAGCACTCCAGGTGCGCTACCGCTGATCGGGAAATACGCCATGAAGCCTGGATGATTCCAGTGTGTTAGTCCTGGGACGATGATGCGCTCGAAATCATCCAGAATGGTGTCGAAGGATTCGCCTGAATCTGGTGCGGATGTTGGAAACGCATCCCGGATATCCCCAGGCGCAACGCTCGGCAGCACGGGGTACTGCTCGGGGTTTTGAAGATACTTGGTGACCCACTCAAGGACGCGCTGGCCGTAGCGTCGAAACGCTTCAGAATCCATATCGCCGAGGCGTTGGTGTGCATCATCCGAAACAGTATGTTTCGATTCGTGTGTGTCGGTGGACATAATGATTTTAGACTATACCTGATAGATTTCGTTTAGCTAGCGCACGTAATCCAGCGCAAATTCCTTAAGCGTCGGACTTCGCAGGCCGATTGTTTCCGCTTCGGCCGTGGCGGCTTCGACGTCCCAACCGTCAAGTTTGACACGCTTAATTAACCACATCCCTCCGACGCGGTTAGCGGAACCGCAGTGAATAAAGACCGGTTGGTTTGCCGGATCAGACACGACTTTGAGGAACTCGTCGGTAGTCTCCTTAGTCGCTGTTCGGAACGGCATGTGAAAGTATTTTAGGTCAGCAGCGAGAGCTGCTTGTATGCCAGCTTCCACGGTAGCACCGTTTTCACTTTCTGTTCTGAAGTTGATGATGGATGTGAATCCACGTCGCTTGAGTTCGGTGATAGCTTCAGGCGAGGTGGCGCCGGCACAGGCGGTTGTGGCATCAAC
>DODG01000007.1 GCA_003509065.1 Acidobacteriota bacterium | reverse complement strand
TTGCTCTTCAACACTAGTGCGTCGAGCAACGGCCGCCTTGCGAATTTCGAGACGCACTACTTCTTCCATCACTCGTGCTTTGTGAGCCAGACGGTCCGCAAACTGGTCTCGAGTTGCAGCATCTGGAATGGACTTAGCGACGTTTAGCATTTGATTTAAAAATTTCCTACGCTGATCGTCACTGGTAAAGTCGTAATCAGCGGCTGCCCGGTCTAGCATAAATTCCAAGTATTGCAGTGAATTGCGCAGTATTTCCATGTAACGTTCTGCGCCTTGCTCCCTAATAAATGTATCGGGATCTTCGCGGTCTGGCAGCACTGCAATATTCACCTGAAATCCATCTGCGATTAGCATCTCTCCAGACCTTGCTGCGGCCGCCTGGCCTGCGGTGTCAGCATCGAAGTTCAACACTACTTTTGATGTGTAACGACGCAATAATCGGCTTTGGTAAGACGTCAGGGCAGTACCGCAAGTCGCGACTGCTGGAGTAATTCCAGCTTGCAGCACTTGGGCAAAATCAAAATAGCCTTCAACTAGTACGGCATATTTCCGTTTGCGAATTTCCTGTTTTGATAGATGAAGTCCATACAGTGTTCGCCCCTTTGAATAAATTGGTGTTTCTGGCGAGTTCAGGTATTTTGGTTGCTGGTTAGGATCAATTGCCCGCCCACCAAACGCCATAATTGATCCTCCTTCACGACAGATTGGGATCATCAGTCGATTTCGGAATCGATCGTACAGCAACCCTGACTCTTTTTGTATAACTAAGCCACTTCGTAACATTGACGATTGAGAAAATCCTTGCTCCCTTAGACGGTTTGTGAGGCCGTCTCGGATGCCCGGAGCGAACCCAAATCCAATCACTTTAATTGTTTCTGCTGTCAGACCTCGTTCTTCGAGCTGTCGCTTGGTCCGTGCACCTGAGCTATCCGCGAGATGTTCACGAAAATATTCCGCGGCGACTTCTTGCATCTTCAAAAGAGCTTCTCGTTCCGCATCAGCAGCCGGGTCCGCGTTGTCCTGCTTATCAGGTAAGGTCATTCCAGATCGTTCGGCCAGTTGCCGTACGGCATCAGGAAATGTGATTTTGTCTCGAAGTTCTAGAAACTTAATCACGTCACCACCTACCCCGCAACCAAAGCAATGAAAGAATCCCTTATCTGAGTTGACATGAAAGGATGGTGTTTTTTCACCATGAAACGGACACAAGCCCTTATAGGTTGCCCCCGACTTCTTTAATGACACAGAATCTTGCACTATCCGCACGATGTCCGTTTGTGCCTTTAAGTCGTCGATGAAGTTCTGCGGAAAAAGTCCCATGGTATGTTGCAAAGACTCAGTTCGATCGATTTACCTTAGCCAGTCTCTCTAGTCCTTCAGTGTAACAACTGTCACGCCACCACCACCTTCTTCTGGTGGCGCCGGGTAATATCGTTCAACGATTCGATGATCATCTAACAAATTAGCGATTGCTCTCCGTAGCCGACCGGTACCATGTCCGTGAATCACTCTCAGGTTCGATTGATCCGCTAATAAGGCTTTGTCCAGGAATGCCTCGGTTCTCGTCAGTGCTTCATCAATTGTGCAACCGATAACATTCAGTTCTGCTAACGTTTCATTCACCTCTGGCAGTTGCACGCTCACTTTCGCAGGAGGTGAGAACTTTTGTGAGTCTTGGTCTATCATTCGGAGGTCTTCAAGGGGTGCTAGAAGTCGCTTGCCCTGAATATCCACTTCAGCGCTATCCTGTGCAACGTTTGTAACGACCCCTTCAAACCCCATACTTTCTACTATGACATGGTCTCCGACAGAGAAGTTCTGCGGTGACGTATTGTTTTGCTCAGATATAGATTCGGCTTTGATGTTTGGGAGGTCATTTTGAAAGCGATTCGAAATAGCATCTATGGTTTTACGAGCAGTTACACGTGCCGCTCCTTGAATTCCAGTAGTCATATCTTGTAAATGCCCAGAGGAGGCAGCCTCTGTTAATGTGACCATTTCCTTCTTGAATTCCCGTATTGTCAGGTCGATTTCACGCTTAGCTTCTCGGACACTTGTATCAACACCCCGTTTTTTCTCAGCACGAATGAAGGCTTCCTGCTTGGTAAGAGCGGTTTCACGAGCGCGTAATCCCATTTCTGTATTAACTAGCTGATCACGTACTTCAGCAACATGATGGCGTTCGTCATCAAGTCTTCGTAAATCCTGTTCAAGACGTTCTAAATGATTAGACAGCTGGGTTTCCAGTGTAGTTTGGCGAGTTTTTGCGGCTGCTACAATGGAGGGTGCTAACCCTAGCCGGGCTGAAATTTCGAGTGCCAGGCTTCGTCCCGGGGAACCGTAACGTAGCACGTAGGTTGGTGCATAGGTTTTCGCATCAAATCCAAAACCAGCACAAGTCACTCCATCAGTCGTGGATGCGTATGATTTAAGTGCTTCGTAATGGGTCGTAGTCATGACTTGTGCACCCCGCCGACGAAAATGTTCCACTATTGCTGCTCCGAGTGCTCCGCCTTCCGCAGGATCGGTACCAGCACCTATCTCATCCAAAAGGAGTAATGCTGGAAAGGTCAGAGATCGATCCATAGCCGCAATATTCGTAATGTGCCAAGAAAACGTGCTTAAGTTTGCTGAAATCGATTGTTCGTCACCAATATCAGTAAACATCGAACGGAAGACAGGCACTCGCGAACCTGTCGCGGCCGGGACGTGAAGTCCTGCTTGGGCCATGAGTACAACTAAACCGGCCGTCTTTAGTGCGACAGTCTTACCGCCCGTATTCGGACCGGTTATTACAAGGGTGGTGATGGGTGGAATTAATAAAAGGTTGACTGGGACAGGATCGGAGGGGATTTGCTCGTTCACTGATTTGTTATCAACAGTGGTCTGGTCATCCTTCCTAAGGCGTTCTCTTACAGCTGGTATTAGTAGTGGATGGCTGGCCGAACGTAATTCAAGTGTGCCATCTGTTGAGAGTGTTGGTTCAATCCCGCCCACAAGTCTAGAAAAACACGCTTTGGCATGGATCACATCGATTTCCGTGATTGCATCGATAGTCTGATTTAAATCAGATGATCGTTCTCTGAAAATGTCAGTAAGTCCAAGAAGAATTTTTCTAATCTCAATTCGTTCTTGCTCAACTAACGCCACAATGTCGTTGTTGATGTCAACTGTGTTCAATGGTTCTAGGAACAAACTTGCCCCGCTGCTGGAACTACCATGAACAATTCCAGGCAGGTTTTTTCGATGCGCTGTTTTTACTACTAAGACGAAGCGTCCATTGCGGTCGGTTACGATATTTTCCTGCAAATAAGATCCTGTTTCTTTGTTGCGAATGTAGGATTCCATCGTGTTGCGAAGCTGGAAACGTTGTTTGTGAAGTCGCTCGCGAAGTGTTTGTAGTGTGGGGCTTGCACTGTCGATTATTTCTCCTGATGCAGTGATTAACTGGTTGACTCGTTTTAGTTCGGCATCGAACCGCCTGACTTGTGTCGCTAATGAGTGCAAGATTGGAAAAGCTTTACGAGGGAGCGTGCAAATCGCTTTCCGCACTTCGTTAACAGAAGCAACAAATTCTGCGAGCCCAAGCAGTTGCTGGGTTTCAAGAATTTGTCCTTCGATCGATAATACAGCGAGTGTTTTCTCTAAATCAGTAGGAGCTTTTAGAGGAAACAATGATTCCAGTCTTAACCAGCCAACGCCCTCCGTTGTCGCCGCCAAAGTCTTCGTGACTCGTTTTGGATCGCTTTGAGGAACGAGTACCTTGAGTTGCGCAGCTCCGAGTGACGTCACCGCAAAACTACAAGCGATATCGAGAACTCGGTCGAACTCAAGCGCCTTTAGGGTACTAAGGTTCATGGAATTGAATAGTGCCGGAGAACGCAGGTTCCCACTTAAAAACACTAGCTTTGCAGGAACCTGAACCCTTAACTTTAACACCATGCTGCCAATCGAACAACCGAAGGCCGCCTGCTATTTCTTGTTTTCTAGGGTCTTGAGGTGGGGTTAATCATTATCGGATTTAGAGGCGCTGGGTTCCTTGGATGCGGACCGTCATTAAAAGCTTTAAAAATAGGTCAAAAGGAACTAGTTACTTGCTTAAGGACGTATCTGGTAATCCAGATTAGCAATGATGCTAGGTAATGCAACTGTGTATACAACGGAGGCTGAGTATATGTGTAATTATCACGATTTGTCCAAGTGGTTTATAAGACTCGCGATGGATGCAGCGCCAAAGCCGTTATCAATGTTGACCACCGAGACGCCCATCGCACAGCTGTTCAGCATCGACAGGAGCGCTGTGACACCACCAAAACTCGCTCCATAGCCCACACTTGTTGGTACAGCTATGACGGGTACGTCGACGAGACCAGCGACCACGCTTGGTAGAGCTCCCTCCATTCCAGCTACGACAATAATGACTTTCGCGGTAGACAGCCTCTTGGTTTCAGCAAGTATCCGATGGAGGCCTGCCACCCCGACATCGTATAGGCGATCGACCTGGTTGCCCATCACTTCAGCTGATACAGCCGCCTCTTCTGCAACGGAAACATCTGATGTACCAGCAGTCACAACCATGACAGTGCCATGCCCTGATGGTTTATCTAAAATAGACAAACTTATGATATTGGCTTCTCCATGAAACGTTGCATTTGGGGCTATTGCGCACACTGCCTTATAGGTGGCTTCGTTCACGCGTGTAATTAATAATTCCTGATCTGCATCAATTATTTTCTCCGCGATGGCTACGATTTGCTCCGGTGTCTTACCAAGACCAAAAATGACTTCAGGAAATCCTTGGCGGATGGATCGGTGGTGGTCGATTCGCGCAAACTCTAAATCTTTGTAAGGGGCTTCTCTCAATACATTGAGCAGACACGTGTAGGCATTGTTGGTGTTGACCTTCCCCTTACTGACGTCTTGCAATAATGCCTTGAGTTCTTGAGGTGTCATGAATAGTTCACAATGACCACATTTAGTTGTGTCAGTTGGTCGTGACTGTAAAAGCGGTCCAAGCTAATCACGCCGCAGACTGATATCATATTCTAGATGCCAATGCGAGGTAAGACTAAAGCGGGATTGGAGGACGTGGTCGCAACGACGTCCGGGATCTGCTACATGGATGGTCGGCGTGGAGTACTGTCCTATCGTGGTTACGACATACATGATCTTGTCGCCAGTGTAACATTCGAAGAAGTTTGCTTCTTGCTCTGGCACGCACGGCTACCATCCCGTGCAGAACTTGGCGATCTGAAATCAGCCATGGTAAGCGCGAGGACGCTTCCCGAATCAATCCTTCGGATGATTAGGTTTCTACCGCCAGACAATGGTATGGCCGCATTACGCACCATGACCTCTGCGCTTTCCCATTTCGATCAGGATTCAGACAATTCATCCAAGGAAGCAAATTTAAGAAAAGCTATTAGATTAACCTCACAAATCGGTAGTTTGGTGGCAACCCATGCTCGCTTGGCATCCGGTGGTACACCTATTGACCCGGACCCAGCACTGAGTCACGCTGCTAATTTTCTTTACATGTTAACTGGCGAACGTCCTACGCCTGAAGCTACCAGGGCACTCGACGTCGCTCTGGTGTTACATGCCGATCATGAACTGAACGCATCTACATTCGCAGCTAGGGTTGCCGCCGCAACCTTAACTGATATCCATTCAGCAATTGTTGCTGGAATTGGAACGTTGAAGGGGCCATTGCACGGTGGTGCAAACGCTAACGTGATGCGACTGTTAATAGAGATTGGCGAAGAGGCGAGCGATGTTGAAATTGAAGAGATTATTCATGCCAAGTTAGAGCGTAAGGAAAAAATTCCTGGCTTCGGTCATCGGGTATATACAACAGATGATCCCCGTGCAACTCATCTTCGACGGATGTCGGCCGATCTTGGAAAGCAGGCGAATCGTCTGCGATGGTTCAATATGTCGCAATGTATCGAACGATGTGTTAAGCGTGAGAAAGGCCTTTCACCAAATGTCGATTTTTACTCGGCTTCTACCTATTACATGCTCGGTATTCCGATCGATTCCTTTACGCCACTGTTTGCGGTCAGTCGCATTGCTGGATGGACTGCACATGTCTTGGAACAATTGACAAACAACCGGCTTATCCGACCGCGGGCCGAGTATACTGGTCCTGCACACCCACAAACCCTTCGTACGCTCGACGAACGCTAATCGGATTTTGTGGTAATCAGACTTTCGACCTCGCTTGTCCGACAGGATTCACCTTCGGGCGTGCCATATAATTCAAAGGTCGGTCATGAAACATCA
>DODG01000255.1:489-3367 GCA_003509065.1 Acidobacteriota bacterium | reverse complement strand
TTTTTTAGACCTTGGTGTTGCATTTGATTAAGTGTCACTCATCTTTCACAAGGGAAAGTACCGTGCGACGAAACGGTTGTGGCCGGGTTGAGCAATATTGCACCGCTGTAATCATGACGTTGCTTGCGAGCATTTCACTAGGTGCGTTTGATGATTCTAAAGATGCCATTGTGAAACTGGAGCATGCCCAAGCCGAAGCGATTGTCGCGTTAGACTTCGAGACGCTCAGTCGTCTTTACGCTGACGACTTCCGTTTTACTCATGGTACCGGGGTCGTACATGGGAAAACCGATTGGCTTGAATCGCTGCGCACCGGCGAGTCAATTTATGTGTCGCGTGAACACAAGGCACTTGAAGTGGAAATGCACGGTGACCTGGCCGTCTCCTATGGACAGTTACATATTCACAGTTATTTCCAGGGAGAGGAACGTTGGTTTATGGCCCGATATGTTCGGGTCTACGTCCGACGTGATGAGAATTGGCAATTAGTGTCTCATCGGACGGTGGAACAGCGTGATCTGCGCTGATGTGTCACAACAGGGCGGGAAAGCCGGTTGACAACTTGTATCTACGCGTCCAACCTGCCATATTGAAGGTGTACTGAAGCACATACAGAACTCGATATTATTAAGTAGGAGGACATCATTTCTTCAAAAGTCTTTGTTGGGAATCTCAACTACGATACGTCACAAGCGGATCTTGAAACGTTATTTACTGAAGCTGGAACAATCAGTGAAGTGTTCTTGCCAATCGACCGAGCTACTGGAAAGCCCCGGGGTTTTGCATTCATTGAGTTCAGTGACGCTGCCGCGGTTCCGGTAGCCATTGAAAAGTTGGATGGTGCCGATCTTCAGGGTCGAACGATTCGTGTAAGCGAAGCTCGGGACCGTGCTCCACGTCCACGCCCTTCATTTACTCCCGATGATGGTCCATTCGGAGGCTTTGGTGCTCGTCCTGGCAAGTCAGCAAAGCCGAAGGGTAGTCGTCGAAACATACGTGGCAGGAAACGGGGATTCTAGTTTTTTAATTACCCTGATGACAGTTAAACGGGCTGAGTATTTCGTCGGCCTTGCTCGACATTTCCGGTCTTGGCGATTCCGGAGATAGCCTTAGACCAATCTAATGCAGTCCTATCGATGGATGTGCTGAACCACAATGCCGTTACTTTGCACCTCAGTTTTTTTCTGCGGTTCTTGAGTCTCGCACCAGTCTCAACACATTTTGGACGACGTTAATGTCGGTTCAAGGCAGGCAATGTGATTATGGACGCGTCCTTACAACAGTGGAATTCTGAACGATACGCTCGCACTGGTCGATTCGTGTCAGACCTTGGGGTGGATGCATTGGCCCTACTTGCTCCTCAACCGGAGGAATATGTTCTTGATCTCGGGTGTGGTGATGGTGCGCTCACCGAAAAGTTGGCACAGGCAGGATGTCGTGTCTTGGCTGTTGACAGCAGCATTGACCAAATTCGAGCTGCGCAAGCGCGTGGATTAGACACTCGGATGATTGATGCTGCACAACTCGATTTTGATAACGAATTTGATGCAGTTTTTAGTAATGCTGCGTTGCATTGGGTGAAGGACTCTGATGCTGCAATCAAGGGAATTTTTCGAGCACTTAAGCCAGGTGGACGGTTTGTAGCTGAATTCGGGGGCGACGGAAATATCGCCGAAGTCCGTGCAGCGATTGCGACAGTTTTTGAACGGCGTGATATTGATGCAGCAAAACTAATGCCATGGTTCTTTCCGACCAAAGAAGAGTATCGGCAGTGTCTTGAACAACATGGTTTTCATGTTGAAGTGGCAGAGCTTTTCGACCGACCGACGCCGATTACCAGCCACCTCAGTGACTGGTTAGAAATCTTCGCTCATCCATTTCTTATAGCAGTTGATGCTGCGGTTCGGTCTGATACTGTTCAAGAGATTTGTCAGGTGCTCGCTGGTTCACTTCAGGATGCTGAGGGCACGTGGGTGGTTGATTATGTGCGACTGCGGGTCCGAGCATCTAAACCAGCTTAAGTGACCGTCGATCTTCTTGAAAGATATATGAGACGACTCAAACTCGCGACTGGGCTAATACTTGTTGTGGGTGCACTAACGACTTCTGGCATGTTTTGGGTAGCACGCCGCGAGGCCGCTCGATTAGTCACACACCTCCCTGATGAGCGCCCTCCCATTGAGCGCACTCCAGCCGATGTCGGGATGGATTATCGTGATGTCCAAGTTACTACTTCGGACGGCCTGCGATTAGCTGGCTGGTGGACACCGTCTAAGAACGGTGCAGCGGTCATCGTGCAGCACGGCTACAAGACGAACCGCTCTACGCAATTACTTGAGATTGCAGCAACGTTGTCGCGTGGTGGTTATGGCGTGTTGCTGTCATCACTGCGAGCTCACGATCTGAATGATGGACGAGTGATATCGTTCGGTCTGGAAGAGATGAAGGACCTGTCGGCTTGGCTTGCCTTCATTCAGACACTTGAGGGTGTGGATCCCTCCCGGATTGGAATCTTCGGGAATTCCTTGGGAGGCTCACTGGCGATTCAACTCGCCGCACAAACACAGTCCATTAAAGCGATCGTAACCCACAGTGCGGTGGCGTCCGTTCGCAGTACGGTGGAAACAAGCATTGCCTACTTCACCGGGTTACCTCCATTTCCGTTCACTCCGATGATTCTTTTCTGGGTGGAACAGGACTGGGCGATGAAGCCTGACCTGCTGGACTTTACCGTGTGGATCGCTGCATTGGATTCGCAACCGATTTTGCTGATGCAGGGTGGAGCCGATGTCGTGGTTGCCTCTGAGAGTGGCCAACTGCTCTATGAGGCCGCCCGTGAACCCAAGGAACTCTGGTTCGAACCCGACTTGGGTCATGT
>DODG01000255.1:0-134 GCA_003509065.1 Acidobacteriota bacterium | reverse complement strand
AGAATTTTCAGACCGAGTCGTCGGGTTTTTTGACCGTCATTTACTCAATCCGGAAAATTAACCACCGTATACGCAGCAACGTTTCTGTGGACTATTTAATGTAACGAGGCCTTGAGGACGTTTGGGCGAGATTC
>DODG01000164.1 GCA_003509065.1 Acidobacteriota bacterium | reverse complement strand
CGACATTGACCGCGAGATGCGAAATCGTCTGCTCGGTTGCCATTAAGGCGAATTTCTAAGTCATCTCTGTGTGGCCCGATCACTGTAATGCCCTGTGCTATTTCTCGGCGTTGCAGACTCGGCAGAGCAGTTGCTATTTTTTTCTCAATCATCTCGGCGTTCATGTTGCCGATGTTAACTTTGTCTTTAGAGGACGCGGTGATGCGAGGCTGGTATTCGAGTTCAAGCTTGTCACCATTTGTAAGATCTTGATGTGCTGGGACTGCATGTTGATTTAATCCGTCCACCGATCTGCGACGTGAGTCGGTGATTAACGCCCCTTCATATGCTAGGCGTTCATCCCAGAATACAAGTTCACTTTCTTCTGAAATTCCATCCCTGATTTGGCGCAACAACTGATTTCGTTGGTTTACGACTTGCCTGTATCGTTGGAGGGATTTTAGATAGGCTGGATTCGATTGAGAAATCAGGATATCGAGGTATCTGCGGCGTCGACCGGGTGATCCGTAGATGATTTCTAAATCTTCCGCTTCAAAAAAGACTATGTTGAGGTTGCCAACAAAATCTATGGCCGACCGCTTGATTCCATTTACTCGAAGGCCTTTGCGAAAAGCATGGGTTGAGTTTTTTGAACTTTCAGTAGCCGTTATGTCAAAATCGATTTGAGCCTGGACCGTGCTGTCAGCATTTCGGCCTACTCCTAAGATCTGCATGTGTCCGCCTGTTTCTGCTACTGACCAGTTGACGAGTTCTCGTTCATTTGAAGAACGGGGCGACTTGGCTATTGCCAACATGTAGGCGGCTTCAAGGAGATTGCTTTTCCCATGTCCGTTTTGCCCCTCGAACAGAATGAGCCCTGGGCGCAATTCAAGTTCGGTATTTGTGTGGTTTCTAAAACCAGCAAGGGAAAGCCTCGATAAATAGATGAGAGTGTCCTTCCTGAATCCAGTCAGGTTTTCGGTGTGGTCAATTATTAGTTATTTGCATCCGATGAGAGGGGAATTTTAGCATCGGAAAAGAATGAGGACATGGAACCTAGTTGCTCAGTGTATAGGTTGTAGTAAATCTGGTTTTTTGTAAATGGATTGCTGGTTTGTGGTTCGATTTCTACTAATTTGATACATCGAGTCAAGTAATAAATTTCCTTGAAGATTTTTTTCATTGTGTTGGCATTAGAATGGGTGTAGTAACTAGCACTTAATAACTAGGTTGGGCACATTGGATTTGAAGTCATTTATCAGAGACGTTCCGGATTATCCTTCCGCCGGCATTTTATTTCGTGACCTGACTCCTGTTATGGCCAATCCTCAGGCGATGCGTCACGTGACAGAAACACTGTGTGTTCACTTGAGTGAAAAGGGTATTCAAGTGATTGCGGCAATAGATGCTCGCGGATTCATATTTGGTGCGCCAGTTGCGGCAGAGCTTGGTGTGCCGTTTGTACCTCTTCGTAAATCTGGAAAACTGCCACCTCCAGTCGTTGGTGTTGACTATGCTTTAGAGTACGGAACAGCCCGGCTTGAAGTTGCCGAATCTGCGTTGTCTAGCCATCAGAGGGTTGCGATTATCGATGATCTGCTTGCAACTGGAGGCACGGCTGGTGCAGGAGCAGAGCTGATTTTGTCTCTTGGAGGAGATGTCATCACCTTTGCTTTTTTGGTTGAGTTGGCATTTTTGAATGGGCGACAACGTTTGCCGGATGGGATCGATGTTTTCAGTATGGTTCAGTATTAGTTTTGGTATCTATCGACCGGGCCGCAGTCACATTTGATTTATGGAACACCCTGATTTTTGAGTTTGATAATAAGTTAAACTCGAGAAAGCGACGTGAACTGAGAACTGAATATTCGCTTGACGCGCTGAGAGGGCTTGGGGAGTCGCTGGAGTGGGTTAAGTTTCATGAGACTTTTGGCGATCTGGCTGACGAGATTACAGCCGGACATGACGGTGGAACGGACGCCCATTTTCATAAATGGGTTGAGCTCGGACTATCTCTTATTGATCCCGATTTGCCCCACCGTCTTGGGGGTTCTGGTATTACTCATGTAGGGGATGCAATTGATAAAGCATTTTTAGATTGCCCGCCGCTGCTTCTTGAAGGTTCTTTGGAGATTTTAAATCAAGTTCACAGTCGCGGTCTTATGATTGGGCTTATTACCAACACTGGGATGACTAGTAGCGGTGCATTTACAGCATGGTTTGCCGAACTAGGTTTGCTTCCGGTATTTGATCACATGGTGTTTTCGAATGACTTGGCAATTGCTAAACCGAATCATTTAATTTTTGATGTGACTCTTGAAGCACTGGGAGTTATACCGCGGAGGGTTATACACGTCGGTGACAACATTCATACAGATGTCGCGGGCGCTGCCGCTGCGGGCATTACGACCGTTTGGGTAAGTGGTAGTGCTCAAACAGATTTAACTTTTGCAGTGAAGCCGGATTTCACGTTGCAAACGATTCTCGAATTGCTGCCGATTGTCGATCGATGGCTTGAATCACTCGACAGATAGCATCTGGTTATTTTAATTTTCTGTTCGCAAACCCAGTTGCTGTGACAAGTAATGCGAAATTAATAGTTGTTAATGCGCCTATGAACACGGTTGCTTCGAAGAAAAATTGTTGCGGGAACATAATAATCAGGTAATCGTTGCGTGGATCAAGCATCCATAGATCGTTTGTAAAACTTAAGAAATGGAATTGGGTGAACAACCATCCGAAATCGATTACGGCGATCAGTCCGAATACAGCCAAAAATGTTGCGCTCCCTACTGCTGACCATTTTAATGATCTGAGCAGTAATGGTAATAATTCCTGTCTCAGTAGAATCGACCCAGTAGCGATCAATATCAAAAGGGTAATACCTAAGGCGCGAGTCGTTACGTAAACAGCTTGCATCAGGGTCTTTACGTCCACCATGTGCAGCACTTCTCTTTCGTTGTAGAGAGATACCTCGGTTCCTTCATAACTAACGCGTAGATCCAGTAGTTCAACACCATTGTTAAAGTATTCTTTTATCTGGGTGGCTCCACTGTTGAGTTCCTCTTCAGAGAGACCCGTTCTGTTGGATATGTCATTGCGCCACCAGTTATATTCGTACAGCCATTCACTATTGGTGATATAGCTGGTATTGAACAGAATTAAGAACACCGGAAGTATTAATGCGAATATGCAGGCTCCGGCGGTGCGTGAATCAAGTCGAAAGTAGCCACTTTTCAAAAATGATGAGCCGAGGTGATTTTGGTTTTTAGCTTGAGACATATCAGAAGGGATGGCGGTTAGCATACGGGTCATATCATCCGTATAGGTTCGATTTATGGTTTCGATTATTGTTCACATGGCATGGAGAGTCTTTTGATTTTACAGAGCAAGCAGGCCCAGTCGGCTGGAGAAGCCTTTGCTGAACTAACCGCGATAGTAGAGTTACTGAGAAATCCTGGCGGCTGTCCATGGGATGCAGAGCAGACCCATACTTCGCTAAGACCTAATCTACTCGAAGAGACTTATGAAACACTTGATGCTATCGATTCAGGGGATCCTAAAAGTTTAGCGGAAGAACTGGGTGACATCGTCACTCAGATCGTATTTCATGCTGATGTAGCGCGGCGTCAGGGCAACTTCGATGCCACTTCCATTTGTAATGCAGTTCGGCAAAAACTCGTT
>DODG01000409.1:2133-2946 GCA_003509065.1 Acidobacteriota bacterium | reverse complement strand
GGTCTACTCGGCAAAGAAGAAGTCGAGAGGTTTTTGCCAGTCGTTGTGGCGTGCCGATCCGACAACATTGATATTACCGGTCCACTTCCGGCGGATACAGTTTTCGTGAATGCCGTGCGGGGTCAGTTTGATGCCGTGGTGGCTTGCTATCATGATCAAGGTTTGATTCCGGCGAAATTGGTAGCATTCGGGCAAACTGTTAACGTTACGCTTGGGTTACCCATTATCAGGACATCAGTTGATCACGGTACGGCGTTCGATATTGCCGGGCAAGGAGTGGCAGATTCATCCAGTATGATTGAGGCTGTACTACTTGCGGCTCGGCTGGCATCGGAATCTATACGGGATCCTGTCACAAGACAATGATGGCTGAGCGCCAACGCGCAGAGAAACTCATTACGGACAATCGGAAGGCTTTTCACGATTACCATATCGTCGAGACGTGGGAAGCTGGGATTGTGCTGCTGGGTACGGAGGTTAAGTCGATTCGGGAGGGGCGCGTCAATTTACGTGATAGCTACGGGCGAGTCGAAGCCGGGGAAGTGTTTATTTACAATATTCACATCAGTTCCTATAGCCATCGGGGCTATGCAGACCACGAAACTACCCGCCGACGGAAGTTACTGCTAAAGAAAAGTGAAATTCGAAAGCTTATCGGAAAAACTGTTGAACGTGGGATGACACTTGTTCCGACGCGTATGCATTTTCGCGAGGGTCGAGTTAAGGTGGTCATCGGTTTGGCCAAAGGCAAGAAGCTCTACGACAAACGAGAAACTCTGAGACGTCGTGAAATTGATCGAGAGACGCGTAAAG
>DODG01000409.1:0-1738 GCA_003509065.1 Acidobacteriota bacterium | reverse complement strand
AATACCTTTACTTGATCTGCAGGTTCAGTACGACACGATCCGTGACGATTTATTAGCAGCGATCACACGCGTCTGCGACCACCAGCAATTCATTTTGGGACCCGAAGTGGAATTAGCAGAACAGGAGCTCGCTTCATGGATTGGCGTAAAACATGCCATAGGAGTGTCCTCCGGCACTGATGCGCTGCTTGCCACGATGATGGCGTTTGATATCGGTCCAGGAGACGAGGTTGTTACCAGCAGCTATTCGTTTTTTGCTACGGCTGGATCGATTGCGAGACTTGGTGCAACACCAGTCTTTGTTGATATCAACCCCAGCACTTTCAACCTCAGTCCGGAAGGGGTTAAGCAAGCAGTTACTTCACGGACGCGGGCAATTTTACCGGTGCATCTATTTGGGCTGAGCGCTGATATGGATCCTATTCTGGAGATAGCCGAATCCACCGGCATACCGATCATTGAGGATGCGTGCCAAGCCATTGGTGCTCAATACAAAGGTCGTCCAGTTGGGGGGCTCGGTACCGCTGGTTGTATATCGTTTTTTCCGAGTAAGGTCTTAGGTGGATTTGGGGACGGTGGTTTAGTTGTCACCAATGACGAAAAACTCGCTAGGCGGGTCAGATTACTGAGGAAACATGGGGCCGAACCAAAATATTTTCATAAGACGGTCGGCGGAAACTTTCGTCTGGACGCGCTCCAGGCGGCAATTGTGCGGACGAAACTACCGTATCTGAACGACTGGCTCCTCGCTCGGCGGGAGCGTGCCGATCGATATGCGTCTTTGTTTGCTGACGCGAGCGTTACGAAGCATGACGTCGTGCTTCCTTCGTTACCAGCAAATCATTTGCATAGTTACCATCAATATGTGGTGCGAGTGCCAAAGCGAGACGAACTTCGAGCCCATTTGGACGCGCAGGAAATCGGTACGGGCATCTATTATCCTGTCCCGTTGCATCTACAAGAATGCTTTTCGCATCTCAATTACCCAGTTGGAGCTTTACCACACGCTGAAGCGGCCGCCGCACACACTCTTGCGTTGCCTATGTATCCCGAGCTGACCGAACAACAGCAAGCGCGGGTTGTTAGTGCGATTGCAGACCATGTGAAGAGTGCATGATGGTGCGAGAGACTTACTTGGCCGATGTCTGCATAGCATAAGTGATCTAACGGAATGTCTCGTCTTCGAATTGTGGTCATGGGTGCCGCTGGACAGTTAGGCGGTGCTGTGATGCAAGAGTTCGCAACGCATGATGTGATGGGTTTCACTCGGCAGGATGTTGAACTGACAAATCATCAAGCGGTTCTGGCCTTGGTGATGGATCTGAAACCAGACGTTCTTATTAACTGTGCTGCATACAATCGGGTAGATGACGCCGAAGACGATGTTCTTGCTGCCCTCGAGACCAATGCTTTTGCCGTACGTTCGTTAGCGCGAGCAGCTGAAAATGTGAAGTCGACCTTTGTTCATTACAGCACTGACTTCGTATTTGACGGTACTGGAGAAACACCCTACCTAGAGACAGACCAACCGAATCCACGCAGTGTTTACGGGGTATCGAAGTTGCTTGGTGAATGGTTCGCCTCGGATGCACCAAAGGCCTACGTGCTCCGTGTCGAATCGCTGTTTGGCGGTACGTCGGCACGGAGCAGCGTTGATCGAATTATTAATGCCATTCTTGCGGGACAAGAGGTAAAAGTTTTTACCGATCGTACCGTGTCTCCAAGTTACGTGCTGGAT
>DODG01000070.1 GCA_003509065.1 Acidobacteriota bacterium | reverse complement strand
ATTGTGTCAATCTGATCAAACTGGGATTCCTTCCTCAAGCACCACTTCGTCCAAGCCGTCGACTTCGCTCAAATGGACTTGGATACTCTGATTCGTGGACGTAGGAAAATTCTTCCCAACATAATCAGCTTTTATTGGCAACTCCCGATGTCCGCGATCTATCAAAACAATCAGTTGAATATCTCGCGGGCGACCAAAATCGATTAGTGCATCCAATGCGGCACGTGTTGTTCGTCCCGTGTACAACACATCGTCCACGAGGAGAATACGTTTATCATCAATTGAAAATGGAATTTCTGTGCGGCGTACCAGTGGCTGCGGCCCAACAGGTTGGCGCATCAAATCATCTCGGTAAAGCGTAATGTCAAGCGCGCCAGTTGGAACAGGTTCCCCCAGTATATTTTGTAATTCCTTAGCAATACGCTGCGCAATCGGCGCACCTCTGGTGCGAATCCCTACGAGCACTAATTTATCGCTAATCCGATTCCGTTCAGTTATTTCATGAGCAATACGCGTAAGTGCGCGCGCCATGCGATCTGCATCCATCACTACAGGCATTGGCACCCCACTGCAGATGGCAGCACGCACAAAGAGGGGGTCATGCACACTTCGTCGCTCGAAACCAGTATTTCTGGATTTATATTAGCGTGCCGACCGGTAGGTTGATTTAATGCGATATACGTCACTTATCTTCTCTTCGCGACCTCACAGTGTCGCACTTAAAGAGTGAATTGAATTCTATCGAGTGCTCAGGAGTGATGTCAACTCTCACAGAGGGCAATGCCTATACACACGATGAATCGACTAATTACCCTTGATAGATCGCGAAAAGGCGCTTCATACAAACGAAAGCCAAGAAAACCAACTCTTCGACTGACCCTGGCAGGTGCTAACCCACTCTCGTTTGCATCTAGACTCGAAACCGGATCGGCAAGGTATACTGCAATTATGGTGATGGAACTGGAAGCTCGAGTGGAATCAAATGTACGCCTATCAGATGACTACAATGTAGTAACTCTAGAAGCACCGAGCATAGCTGCAAATGCGGATCCTGGCCAATTCGTTATGGTGAAAGTGTCGGATAGTCAGGAACCTCTCCTTCGCCGCCCGTTTTCAATTTTTGAGATTTGCAGGAACAGTGCTGGTACACCAACAGGATTTTCATTACTCAACAAACGCATTGGTATCGTTACTCAACAAATTTTCGATCTCACAGACACTAAACAGGTTTCTGTTCTAGGACCACTAGGACGACCCTTTACCGTGATAAATAAGCCAACGCAAGCTTGGCTTGTAGCAGGCGGGGTTGGCCTAGCTCCGTTTGTAACGCTCAGCGAGAAGCTCCGCCAGCAGGGTGTAGCAGTGACCCTATTTTACGGGGCGCGAAGTGCTACTGAATTGTTCTACATGAACATATTCGAGCAACTCGGTGTAAGTGTCGTGACTGCAACCGAAGATGGTAGCCTTGGCATGCAGGGTGTTATTACAGTCGCCTTAAATGAACGGTTGCAGAAAATTGAAACCAACGAATCACTAATGATTTATGCGTGCGGTCCAACACCAATGATGCAAGCAGTAACAAATTTGGTAACGGAATATCATCTGCCTATCGAGGTATCGTTGGAGCAGGTCATGGGATGTGGGCTTGGAGGCTGCTATAGCTGCGTTGTAAGAATCAGGGACGAGCAGGGGCAGGAACACTACACCCGTTCCTGCGTGAACGGACCGGTCCTACCTGGTGAACAGATTGTTTGGGAAGCACTCTAGATGGTAATCAGTACGGTCGACTTCAAAATGAATATAAGACTAGTATGAGATCGACATTATGGATCTGAGTACCGAGATTGGTAGCCTGAATCTTAAAAACCCTCTAATAGCAGCAAGCGGCTGCTTCGGTTACGGTGTAGAGTACGCTGATGTTGTTGACCTTGCGTCCCTAGGCGCTGTCGCAGTTAAAGGCTTGTTCCTAACTGAACGACTTGGTCACCCACCTCCCCGCATTATCGAAACACCTGCTGGGATGTTAAATGCCATCGGGTTGCAAGGAGTCGGTGTTCATCGCTTCATTCGTGAGTACCTTCCTCAGCTACAAAACTCCGGCGCCGTAACCATCGTGAATATCTGTGGAACCACTATCGAAGAATATGCGGAACTTACACGGATTTTATCAGACGTAGAAGGCGTGGCCGCAATCGAGCTAAACATTTCATGCCCTAATATCAAGGCTGGTGGAATTACTTTCGGATGTAATTTGGCAGGCACGCACGATGTAGTGCAAGCCGCTAAACGTGCTACCCACTTACCTGTTATCCCAAAACTGACGCCTAATGTAACCGATATCGCATCCTTTGCTCGGGCAGCCGAAGAGGCAGGGGCAGACGCAGTTTCTCTGGTGAATACTTTCCTAGCGATGTCCATTGACGTCGAAACCCGTCGCTCAAGATTGGCAAATGTTGTCGGCGGCTTAAGCGGCCCCGCGATTCGTCCAATCGCTGTTCGTATGGTGTACGAATGTCACCGAGCGGTCAGCATCCCGATTATCGGAATGGGTGGCATTACAACAGCCAACGACGTTCTAGAGTTTATGATCGCTGGCGCTAGTGCTGTTCAAGTGGGAACTGCGAATTTCGTCGACCCCTATATCTGGAAAAAACTGATGGTTGGTCTTAACAATTATCTCGAAAAACATGAGATAAAACGGCTTCGCGACATCATCGGCACCCTAGAAGTCGATCTAGCTGAGGAAGCATGAATCCACTGCTGATTGCGCTTGATGTCAGCTCAAAAAAACGAGCGCTCGAACTTGCTGACATCCTTCGAGATGTCGCTGGTGGATTTAAGATCGGCAGCAGACTATTCACTGCAGAAGGTCCCTCAATAGTTGACGTTCTTGTCACGCGTGGAGACAAGGTTTTTTTAGATCTCAAGTTTCACGACATTCCAAATACCGTGGCAACAGCGGTTACTGCCGCAAGCGATCTCGGCGTTTGGATGCTCACGGTCCACACTCAAGGTGGAATTGATATGATGCGGGCAGCTAAAGAGGCGGCCCTCTCGGGGTCGGGCAGCCCACTCGTTGTTGGTATTACGGTTTTAACCAGTCTAGACGATGACGCACTGCAGACCATCGGTGTCTCACGCCAAGTCCCTGCTCAAGTGACCAGACTCGCAAGTCTTGCCCAAAAAGCAGAGATCGATGGCGTAGTGGCATCACCACGTGAAGTCAAAGCTATTCGCGAAACTTGTGGATCAGATTTTAAAATTGTTACCCCTGGCATTCGAAGCGGTCTTAAGCCCACATTACTGAGGCATGACGATCAGGTTCGAACTGCGAGTGCGACCGACGCAGTACAAGATGGAGCTGATTACATCGTTGTTGGACGTCCTATAATTGAAGCGTCTGATCCAATTGAAGCAGCGCAGAGGATCGCAGCCGAGTTAGCCTAACCCGCCGCTAGAAGAAATTGCTTGTTCCAAATGTTTGGTCAACAGAACGCGCCTAGAGTACCTGCAATCAATCTGACACTTTATTCGCGCCCAGACTGTCATCTTTGCGAAAAAATGAAGGTAACACTGGAGCGCGTTGCGCGTCGTTACCCTTTTAAGCTGACAGAAATAGATGTTTCAACGAATTCGGAACTTGAGAAGACCTACGGTAGTGAAATTCCAGTCCTGATAATCGAAGGTCGAAAAACGGCACACTACTACATTCGCGAAGAAGAACTCTTGCAAAAACTGGCGGGGTATTACTGATGAAATAAAACGAGGGCAGCAACACGGGCAAGCCGTGTCTACCACCCCCGTTCAGGAAGTCTACTACTTAGCCGTAATGATAAAGTGTCCGCGCCGATTCTGTGCCCAGCAAGCTTCAGTCTCTTCTGTGCACGTTGGCTCTTCTTCACCCTTACTGACCATACTCAAACGACCCGCATCCACACCAAGGCTTGTTAAGTAGTCAACAACGGCTCTTGCGCGTTGCTCACCAAGCCCAAGGTTGTACTCATTGGTGCCTCGCTCGTCACAGTGACCCTCCACCATGATCCCCGTACTAGTCCAGCGCTGTAACCACTCTGAATTACCCTGGAGCGTGTCGCGTGCTGCATCGGATAATTCCGCACTGTCATAATCGAAAGACACATTTCCAAGTGGTTGTTCACCATTCAACTCGGCGAGTGACTTACGATCGAACAGTTCTTCCTCTGTTGGAGGAGGAGGTGGTGGTGGCGGTGGCGGTGGCGGTGGTGGTGGTGGTGGTGGTGGTGGTGGTGGTGTGGTGGTACCTAACGCAGAGCCAGCTGCAGAATCTGCTGGAAGCATGTCCTTG
>DODG01000287.1:7856-8082 GCA_003509065.1 Acidobacteriota bacterium | reverse complement strand
AAACTGCTCGTCTGTTTCAAAATTATTTTGCTCCTTAATGTTATTGACAATGTCTGTAAACTGACCTTCCTCCATTGTCAAATTCATTTCCTTTGCTTTTTGCACCAGCAGTAACTCATCGATCGCAGTCACGATCAATTCCGGTGTGGCTTCATATAGCGCATCGGACAACGCTTCGTCGGAGGTGTCGCCAAGCTCACCACTCATACGTAGCTCCCGCAGTAGT
>DODG01000287.1:5934-7524 GCA_003509065.1 Acidobacteriota bacterium | reverse complement strand
GGATCTGCCGTTCTTCAAACTCGGTTTTTGCAATAATCTCGCCGTTAACCTTAACCAGCACTGCCTCAATTACGTCTGCGTTCGGAAGAGCTACTACAAACACCGCCAATAACAAACTCAGGAGTGTAGTCGCACCTTTCCTTGGACCGAGATAGGCCTCGCCAACTGAATTACACTTATTTCGGGGAATTTGATTGTGCTGTTGCATCAAGACAAGCTCCACAGAATCAATAGCTTAACTTATTCAATCATAGCTGATTCGAGCGCTGTCCCTCAACTCAGTCAAGAGGCTTACGATCTTATGAAATAAGCCCCCTGAAACAAGCGGATCGACCTCCACTGGTTTACGATTGCCTTCGTGAGTGAATCTGGATTGCAACGATCCTGTCATCGATCGCGCAGTCCACCAAGAACCGTTGCCTGAATCAATCATTGAATCCAAAGACCCGCCTTCAACACGCTGGTTCGGACTCTGATCCTGCAAATCAACCTTGAGGATTCCTGGAGGAACAAGGGTGACATTCGGTCGGCACTGGACCCACTCAGCAAATCTACCTAGATCTAGTGAAGCCTGACTTTGAAACTTGATTGTAAGGGTTCGTTGTTCTCGCTCGATCGATGCAATGCCAATCTCTTCAGCCATCATTCGAATCTTTGCATGCTCGACCAAGTTGAGCAGGGACGCAGTTGGTGAGCCGTAACGATCCCGAAGCTCATTAACTAGCTGCGTGAGCTCAGTATCACTGCAAACACTAGCTATTCGCCGGTACACGCTCAATCTTTGATTCGTGTCTGAAATGTAATCCTCATCGATGCGCACGTCTATCCCGATGTTTACGGCAACGCGAATCTCATTTTCAACCGGAACTCCTTTCAGTTCGCGCACTGTGGACTCAAGTAGTTTTACATACATCTCAAATCCAATAGCATTGATGTGTCCGCTCTGTTCACCGCCAAGGAGATTCCCAGCGCCACGAATTTCTAGATCAAGTGCGGCGATTCTAAAGCCGCTACCCAACTCGCTGAATTCTCTTATTGCAGCGAGACGTTTTCGCGCCACGCTCGTCAAGGTATTTCTAGCCGGCACTAGCAAGTAGGCGTAAGCCCTGCGATCGGATCGTCCGACCCGCCCTCGTAACTGATAGAGTTGCGCCAAGCCGAATTGGTGTGCTTGGTTAACAATGATTGTGTTCGCATTCGGAATATCGAGACCATTTTCGATTATCGTAGTAGCTATTAACACGTCAAACCGGTGGGTGACAAAACCCATCATGCAGTGCTCAAGCATTTCCTCGTTCATCTGTCCATGTGCCACGGCGACTCGTGCCTCAGGGACCAAGCGCTTCACTAGGTCTACAATGGCATAAATTGATTCGACTCGGTTGTGCACCACATAGACTTGGCCACCACGCGCCAACTCAGTTTTAATAGCACGTTCGACCGTTCGCCCATCGAACTGAACGACGTGTGTTTGAATTGCTAGGCGATCTTTTGGTGGAGTTTCAATTATCGACATGTCGCGTATGCCAGCGAGCGACATGTTGAGTGTTCGTGGAATCGGTGTGGCCGTCATTGTCAACACGTCAACAT
>DODG01000287.1:0-5540 GCA_003509065.1 Acidobacteriota bacterium | reverse complement strand
CCCAGATTTCGAAAGTCGACATCTTTCGACAAGAGTCGATGTGTTCCAACTACAATTTCAAGCGTGCCTTGTCTAATATCAGACAAAGTCTTTTCTTGTTCATCTTTACTTTTAAACCTACTTAGTAAGCCTACTCGCACTGGAAACGCTGCAAATCGTTCCTTGAGAGTCTGGGTGTGTTGAAATGCGAGTACCGTAGTCGGTGCTAGAAGCGCTACCTGTTTGCCATCGATAACTGCCTTAAAGGCAGCTCGGGCTGCCAGCTCGGTCTTGCCATAACCTACGTCGCCACACAATAGACGGTCCATCGGCATGACTTGTTCCATGTCGCCCTTGATCTGTTTCATCGCCGTTTGCTGATCAGGGGTTAACTCGTGCTGGAAACCGTCTTCAAATTCCTGTTGCCAATTAGAATCGGAACTGAAGCTATATCCAGTAATGGCCTTGCGTGCTGCGTACAATTTCAACAGTTCTTCGGCCATGTCACGCATTGCAGCCTTGACCTTATTTTTCGCGCGCTCCCACGTTGCCCCCCCTAGTCGGTCGAGTGACGGCGTGGTACCGCCCACGTACTTTTGCACGAGATCGAGATGCTCAACTGGCACGAAAAGTTTCGCTTTGTCCGCATACTGCAGTTCCATGAACTCCTGCATTTCAGAACCAACCGCCAGCTGACGCAAACCCACAAACATTCCCACACCATGATTGACATGAACGACGAAATCATCTGCTTTCAGATCTCGAAAAGCGTTGACAAATGTTCGAGATAGAGAACGTCGTCGATCGGTCCTCGGCTGTTGTTCTTTAAACACATCAGCCTCTGTGTAAATTTGTAGTCTTCCAAGAGGCAGGCGAAACCCTTGGGTTAGTTGACCTATGACTACCCCTACGGCGGTGGTTGACTGGTTGTCATTGGTGGAATCGACCGCGGTGGCCTCTACCCCGTAGTCGTTGAGTAATTCAATTACTCTCTGGGCAGTCCCAGCAGTACTTGCCACAAATAAAACGTCCTCTTTCCGTTTCTGCGCTTGACGAATGTCGGCTATCCATTCAGCCAAACGTCCTCGAAATTTAACAACTGATTGGCAGGCCTCGTGGACAGAATTACCATTAGCCCGACGCATTCTTAGGTTGTTTTTTTCGCTCGCCTCTTGGGATTTTTGTGTCGAAAATGCCAACTCCAATTCACTAAAACCAACTCCCTCTTCAAAAAACTCGTCGAGTTTTTCTCTTGGAGTAACCAAAAATTCAGGACTAGGACTACTCAAGTTCTCTGCAAGTGAGGTTTTGTGGCTAATCGTGATTTGCTCAAACGTTTCGTCCAACTGTGCCGTTATTTCGTCTGGCTCGGACAAGAAAACTGATGAACCTCTAAGGTTTAGATAATCCAGGAATGATGCACCTTCGTTTAATGAATGGTCGTTGACCCAATCCACGAGTCTGTCCTGTAACGGTACAACCTCGACATGGTCCTCTGGTTCAGTCGACCGTTGCGTTGCTGGATCAAAGCGTCGAATCGACTCGACCTCATCTCCGATAAACTCAATACGGACGGGTTTCGATTCATTCGCTGGAAAAAAATCAACCAAACCGCCTCGGATACAACATTCACCGTGCTTATCAACTGGGTCCTCTCTAACAAATCCCGCCGCTTGCAGTACATCGCCAAGTACGGTTGGCGTAATCTCATGTCCCAGCGTCAAGTCCACGGAACCAGCGGTGATTTGTTCTGGTGAGCTCACGCGCATTACCAAAGCAGAAGCGGACGCAACAATGATTCGGACTCGATCGGTAACCAAGCTATGCAAGACCCGAGCGCGCGCTGAGGCAATTTCAAAATGTGGAGGCAAACCGCGATATGGATCTACTTCATGAGAAGGAAAGGGGAGAACGACCTGGTAAGCTGAAGATTCAGATAGGCCTTCGAGTGCAGTCAAAAAGAATCTGATATCAGCGGTTACCGAAGCCACGCTGGCGTCTGAGGGCACCACCAAAATCGAAACTGAATTCTTGTGACGACCGGCCCTTGCTACAAAGAGCGCCTGCGCAGAAGCGCTGAGACCGGTTACCGCCCTGGCCTCAATCTCGAAGCCAGCTCGTTTCACTGCTGTCCGGAGTAATGTCTGCAAGCCGAAGGAAATCGACGTCGGCATGACCACATCAACGTCTAGTGGATCCATTTGAATCCACGATCTTAACATTTCCAACTGAGCGAGAGGAGGCTACACGAAAAGTTACCTAGCTACACGCCTTATCCGTTCTATGAGTGCTGTGGTTGAGTAGCCAGTCTCTACAGAGACACGGACAACCCGACCACCAGCACTCTCTACCGTATCGCGTCCAACAATCTGATCAGCCGACCAATCGGCGCCTTTAACAAGCACATCCGGTACGATTTCTCGAATAATTAAATTAGGTTTGATTTCATTGAAAATGATGACGGCATCCACGCAATCTAAAGCTAGTAGCACTTCAGCGCGTTCACTCTCGGTAACAACCGGACGAGTAACACCTTTAATACTGTTAGCGGACGTGTCCGAATTGATGCCGACGATAAGGAGGTCGCCCTCACGAGCGGCCGCCTGAAGAAATCGCACATGCCCTAGGTGAAGTAAATCAAAAACACCATTGGTAAAAACCACACACTGTCCAGCCTCGCGAGCGTTGGCCACCATTGCAGCAGCAGCAGAGACCCCCGGAAGAAGCATCAGTGATTCACCGACAAAAGTTCAATTGAGTGGTCCATTATTCTAACGGCCCGCTGAAACGAACGTTTGAGGAAAACTTCCATTTATGGCGTGGCCGGTAAATGCCTACGTCATTCATTCGTGACTTCACACGAAATGTGTATAGTAACCGGTGGTAATCGTACGGATAACCGTCACGTTTATGAACTGCGACATCTAGCTTATACGTCCCTGCAACAAGGTCAAGACTGTCTATCGTAAAGTCGACCGTGCCCTCGCCATCTATTTCCTTAGATACCAATTGTTCGAGATCGGTATTTGTCCCATAACAACAAACCCCATCCGCATTAAAGAGTCCAACTCCAAAGACAAAGTCTGACACCGGTTTTTCAGCATTTATGTGCAGGCGCACAGACATGCGATCGCCCGAGTGAAAAACGTGTGCAGATTTACCATCATCACCGACCAGTGTGACGTCCAATATTTCAACTTCGCGAGAACCCCATCTACCTTCTGCGACTTGAAACATGTCGTCCATTGAAACTTCACCAGTCGTTAGAGGCTCGGAACTCGTTTCGGTCATCTTCCGAGTTTTTATATCGTCAGCTTCGAGTTGCTGTTCCTCCTGGCTTTCTACGTGCGACAGATAGGCATCGATAACACGTTTCGGATCTCCAACCGCCTTAATGAGACCGGAGTCTAACCACACTGCATCATCACAAAAACGTTCGACAAGGGAAAGCGAGTGCGTAACCAGAAGAATTGTCTTGCCACGCCGGCGGAACTCGGCGAATTTATCTAGGCACTTGTGTGTAAATCCTTGGTCGCCTACCGCTAAGATTTCGTCCACCAAGAGCACGTCCGGATTGACGTGAATCGCGACTGCAAAACCGAGCCGCGCGTACATGCCTGATGAATAAGTTTTAACCGGTGCGTCAATGAATTCTTCTAACTCGGCGAACTCAACAATCTCTTCAAACTTTTGTAAAACTTCTCGCTTGGACAGGCCCAGCATAATGCCGTTAATGAAGACGTTTTCTCGACCTGAAATCTCAGGATGAAATCCAGCGCCCAGTTCGATTAAGGCAGAAATACGGCCTTTTACATTCACCGTCCCGCTAGTAGGCTTTGTGATGCCTGCCACCAGTTTGAGTAATGTACTCTTTCCTGAACCATTTGGTCCGATTACACCAACGGTCTCTCCTGTCGCCACTCGTAGGGAAACATCTTGTAAAGCAGTGAAGGTTTCAGCCGGTTTGAGATCTGTGATTAAACTTCCAGACAATAGGGCGCTCTTGAGTGTGGCGAACTGTCGTCGGCGACCATACCGGCGGTAAATTTTGGTAGCATGATCTATGTCGATTGCGTGCATGGTAATAGGCCTTGCTTTAAACTTCTTCCGCAAAAGAGTCACGCAGCCGATCGAACAAGAAGTAACCAACTATGAACAACACAATGGATGCTGCGCCAAGCGTCAGCAGCCATTTTAGGTGTCCGAACGGACCTTCATAAAACAAAATTTCTTGATAAGAAACAGCAAGGTGAGTGAACGGGTTCATATCTAGAAATCGCTTGCCACCAGACGGAGCCATCGACATCGGATAGATGATTGGCGTCGCAAAAAACCAAAAGGTCAGAAGGTTTGAGAGGATATCTTTGATGTCGCGAAAGTGTACTGTGAGCGCAGAAACGATCAAGGATAGGCCCAGCGTTAAAATTAGCTGCACCAAAATGACAAACGGAAACCAAATCAGTTCATTAAGCTGAAGCGGAATGGAATAATAAATTAGAAATCCGACTAGTATCGGTAATCCCAAAAAGAAGTGCACCATGTTCGCTAAGACTGTTACGATCGGTAACACCTCAGCCGGAAATAACACCTTCTTGATGAGATTCCCGCCTGCAATCAAGACACCGGATGACTCTATTAATGACGAGGAAAACCAAGTCCACGGAAGAATCCCACAGAACATGAATAACGCAAACGGCTCGACCGACGCAGGTCGAATTCCTGGAAGCACAGTATTGAACACAAACGAGTAGATTAGTAGGAGGAGCAGGGGGTTAATGAACGACCAAAAAAACCCGAGCACCGAACCCCGGTAGCGCGCCTTTAGCTCACGCGCTACCAAGCTTTGAATTAATCCTCGATAGCGAGGTAATTGAAGAAGGTTATGGATCATCGATCTGAAGGACAAGTGTAGTTATATTATCAGGCCCGCCACCTGCGTTCGCCGTCTCAACTAGATTGTTACACACTGTTTCAAGCGTGACCGATTGACTTAGTAATTCCTTAATTCGTTCGTCAGAAACGACCGCAAACAGACCATCCGAGCAAATCAAGAAGCGGTCCCCTATTTCTAACTCATATTCATCAAGATCGACATCTGGATCTTCACCGCCAGAAAGTGAGCGGGTTACAATATTCCGCCGGGGATGCTGCCGCGCGGCGCTCGGTGTCAGTTCACCGGCTTGCACCTGCTCTTGGACCCAGGAGTGATCGGTCGTTAATTGTTTAAACTGACCGCCCCGAAGACGATAGATCCGGCTATCACCGACGTGAGCAATCGCTGCCAGACGATCATTAATTACTATTGCCGAGGCAGTTGTGCCCATGCCGTGCAAATGCTCTGCCCCTGCAACTTTGGAGGCAAGGGCGCGATTCGCTAACCGAAACGCAAACTGGGCCCGATTCGCAGTTACACTAATTTGGTCGTTAAACGGAAATGGCCAATTATCCTCCATGCGAGTGGTCTTGGTTTCTTGAATAAAGTTTTCGATCGTTTTCACGACGAGTCGCGAAGCTACCTCGCCAGCAACATGACCACCCATGCCATCTGCTACCAAGAAGAG
>DODG01000113.1 GCA_003509065.1 Acidobacteriota bacterium | reverse complement strand
GCGGCGCTTTCAACCGCATCGCCACTGACTGCACCACTCGCACTGAACCAAATGTAGGCGAGAGCCCACCCTGCTATGACAGAGTAGAACGATAAAACACCAAAACCCGCTGCCACACCGAGTCCACCTGCCATCCACCACCGTGTGCCAGGTCGAAGCTTTGCGTAAGCGCCAACTGGATCGCTTTGAGTGCGTCGACCGATTGCCAATTCGGCAATCATGATAGGTAGACAGATGAATATCACACAGACGAGATAGACCAGTACAAACGCAGCACCGCCGTTTTCACCAACTCTCGTAGGAAACCCCCAAATGTTACCGAGGCCAACTGCTGATCCAGCTCCAGCTAGGACGAAGCCAACTCGCGATCCCCACGTGCCTCGGTCTGAGGTTGCCATTTTTCCTCCAGTGATTGTCTCAAAATATGGTGCGTTGCAAATTCTACTTAAATAATCCTTGCAGCCCAAATACAACGTTTTGGACTTATTTGACCTAGTCGGATACTAGTCATTACAATTGCCTTAGTTGAAGTTGAGTGTAACCTCGTCCTTCCAAATTCCTTTTCGAGAGATTCCGCAAACCTGATGTCCGCTAGGATACTTGATGGTAAAGGGTTAGCCGCAACGATCTGTGATGAGCTTAGTCCACGGATCGATGATTTCCTGCGTTCTGTTGGTCGGCCTCCGCAGCTTGGCATCTTGTTAGTTGGTGACAATCCAGCTTCGGAAGTGTACGTGCGTAATAAGCGACGCATGGCTGAAGAGCTCGGCTTGGCTGTCGACCTGGTGCACTTACCGGCAACCGCTTCATTGGATGACGCTAAGCAGACTATTAACCGTTTCAACGAGAGCGAATCTCACGATGGGATTCTCGTGCAGGTGCCAGTCCCCACGGTTTGGGGGAGTGGCGCAAGCAGGGGATTGTTTGAACAAATACATCCCGCCAAGGACGTTGACAGTTTTCATTCCATTAATGTGGGACGACTAATGCAGAACCGAGCGACTCTGATGCCCTGCACTCCATCCGGAATCATCGAGTTGCTTCTGAGAACCGAGATTGCTATCGAAGGACAGCACGCGGTGGTGCTGGGGCGAAGTGAGATTGTTGGAAGACCACTTGCCATGATGCTGCTTCATCGCCATGCGACCGTGACGATTTGTCATTCCCGCACCCCGAACCTCGCTTCCATTGCGGCGACTGCCGATTTACTCATAGTGGCTGTTGGACGTCCAGTGTTTGTAACACACGAGTTCGTAAAACCTGGAGCGACAGTCATAGACGTTGGTATAAACCGAATCACCGACCCTGATCTTGTATCAACTCTTGTTGCAGCAGATTCTGTCAGGTCGAAAGCGTTTGAACGGCGAGGCTCGATGCTTGTTGGCGATGTTCATCCTGATGTTCAAAAGGTCGCGGGTGCCCTAACACCGGTACCTGGAGGTGTTGGACCACTTACTGTTGCGATGCTAATGGTGAATACTGTTGAGGCGGCAACCGCTCGATTGTTTTCGAAAACTTCCTGACAGGCGTGTGAACTCTTACAGATTGTGAAAAATCTGCTCAACCTGTCTGTGGGTATCATCGATTGATTCATCCGTGCGGATGACCATGTCAGCACGCGCAATCTTCTGTTCCGTGGTCCACTGAGTTGCTATTCGTTGTTTAGCCTCCGACTCAGTGATGCTGTCGCGAGCTATTAATCGATCAAGTTGTATCTGAGGATCGCAGGAGACAACGAGGATACGTTTGAACTCCTTGTCGTGTCCGGTTTCAAACAATAGTGGTATGGCCGCGATCGCGGCACGTTCACCATGTGTTTCGCATTCGAGCAGCCAGTCTTTAACGGTCGAGAACACGCTAGGATGGATAATGGACTCAAGATCTTTTCGTGCAGTCGAGTCGGCAAACACTTTTTTTCCAAGAGTCGCACGGTTGATTTGACCGTCATCTCTCAAAATGTCCGTTCCGAAACGGGCCACGATTTGAGCGGAGGCTTCTGTTCCAGGCTGGACAGCTTGCCGGGCAAGAAGATCAGCATCTATAGTTGCTAGACCTAGAGACGCGAAGTGGGTAAGAACGACACTTTTCCCTGTCGCGATGCCGCCAGTCAATCCAATTGTGAGCATAATTGAGTCCGAGACGTCGCTTTAGTACGTAGTCTATTCACGAGGTTCAGCATCTTCTATCTCGGCTGGTGCAATAACCTCCTCCAAGAAAGTATTCCACTCGTGACAGTTCGGGCATTGCCATAGTAGCTCTGTGCTTCGATATCGACATTTCCTGCAGATGTGCGGATCAAGGTAGAAGATCGATTTCTTGGTCAGTTCCATATAACGCTTGACGAGATTTGATTGGAGTTGGAGCATTATTAAGCTGTTCCAAATAGTTTGATGTATCGAAAGCGAGTGAGGATTGTAGATGATCGCTTCAAAAAGTATCTCTAGAGCGTTTCCTGCATCTTTCTGTTCGAGCAAGTGTCGTCCCAAAGCTAGTCGTGCTCGCCAATCTTTTTTATTGGCGTTGATGAGCTTCTGACACAAGGTCTGGAATTTGTTTAATGACCCAAGTCGTGAATAACTGTCTCTTAGCCGGTCGAATACGAGATACGCTCGATCTGGTGCGACATCGATAAGGCTTTCCCAGGTCTCAGCAGCACCTCCCACGTCACCCGATATCAGTTGGGCATCACCAAGATTCAAATAAGCGGGGATGGTTTGTTCGCTGAGTTCAATTGCTGTTTCGAAATAATGTTTAGCTTCCACGCCATTTTGTTGTTGTTGGGCAACTAACCCAAGTTCATTCTTGAGAAAAGCTAGAATAGGTTTACTTTCGTGGGAATCAGAGTTGTGGAGTGCCATCGCTTTTTCACGGGCATTATGTGCTAACTTCCATTGATGTTGTTCCTCGTATAGTTTTTCTAGATTTAAAAGTGCGTACCGATTGTTCGAATCCAGTCGAAGCACCTCGTCGAAGGCCTCCAGGGACCTATCTAAAAATCCACCTCTCTTGAAGTCTAATCCTAGGCAAAGTAG
>DODG01000014.1 GCA_003509065.1 Acidobacteriota bacterium | reverse complement strand
TTTCCCGTCTAGCGCGTCGAGCCGTGGCTCGCTCTTCAGGATTACCCGTTTCATTAACGTGGCTATAGAAATTAACTGCTGCATTCAAGATCTTGCCAGGATAGAGGATGGGCGCAAGCGTTTGTACGTCGGCCACATCATGTACGTAAGTAGGACGTAAACTCCCTATGAGTCTGTTGTTCGCAACTAATTCATTCACAATTTCGTATAAACGAACTTTCAATCCATATTCATATCGACCGATGAGCTCCAACATATCAACTGGCATCGGGATAGCAGGATAAGTCGCATCACCTTCCAGCGCCGCATTCGCACTGTTCATCTCGACTATCAGACTATCTCGTAAAACGATTCCGATCTGCTGGACACCACCAACGTTAAAGGTCCCGAGTTTGAACGGCTCAACACTCGCTCCAGGCGACTCACCTTGGCTCGCAAATAAAGGTGTCGCCGTCAATAACAGAAACATGATGTGGAATAGAATCGCTCGCATGTGGCTCCTTCGTTAGCAAATGTTTTCTTCAAAGATCAAAAGTCACTACGGCCTAAACCGTTCATACTTCACCAACCGTTGCCGCCCAACCTCACCCGCGTAAATATTCCCGTCGAAATCAACCCCGAGGAATTCCACTCCGGTACCCTCAGGTCTCTCGGAATCTGGAATAAATGCAGTAACCCAGCCTGTGTCGACATCGCCGATTCGAATACCGCGTTCCCATCCAGGATTCCACTGGTCATTCGACATTCCATCACCGGCATAGATCATACCGTTTAGATCGACGACCACTGTACTTGGTCGGCCAAACTGGGTCCACACAGCAACGAGATTGCCATCCTCATCAAAGATTTGTATCCGATTATTACCACGGTCTGCCACGAGGATCCGACCATGCGCATCAATGGTGATGTCATGTGGATCGTTAAATTTTCCAGGATCACCACTACGTGACTCTACCCCTCCACCGACCTCAAGAAGGAACTCTCCATCTTTATTAAATTTTACGATACGGTTGTTACCATCACGATGACCATCTGACACCCAAATATCGCCATTGTCAGCGACAACAACACCGGCAGGTCCATTAAAATGAGCTGGGCCGTACCCAGAAACGGCAGCCTCCCCCAAGGTCATGACTATTTCGCCGTCTTGATTGAATTTAAAGACTTGATGCCCAAGTCCTCTTTTGAGCCCTTCGACTTCGCGCGCATCGCCAGCAGGAGCACCTTCGGTTACCCATAAGTAACCTTCATGGTCGAGAAAAAATCCATGAGGAAATGAAAATAGCCTGGAACCAAAACTCTTCACGACGTTTCCATCTAGATCAAACTTAAAAATTGCATCCTGGTCAGAATTTGCACAGTGATTTGCTCCACACCGAGACAAGATCCAGAGATGCTCTCCGTCAGGATCAGGAAAGATGCCACTCGGCACTCCAAGTTTCCATCCATTGGGCATCTTTTCCCAGCCATGGACCGCATGGTAGGGATTGTTCGCGACAGATTGAGCTTCGACAGTCAGCCCCTGCATAAACACTAAAGTGGTGCCGACTAACACCAACAGCGATTTCACCAGACGGGACCGTGACATTTCAAACTCCTTTCGAACGATTACTTTCACACTCAGGGTAGCCGTAACGCTGCTAGCGAGCCTGGTAAATTTCTGCTGGCAACTTGCACCACTATGTACTGCCGTCCTTCAAATTGATAGGTCATCATGCCGTACTCGCCCGTCGCAGGAAGTTCAACCGTACCAAGTCGCTCACCCGTCTGTTTATCGATGGCATGTAGCACTGGCTTTCCTGCCGAACCTTCAGCATGGATCAACAGGCTTCCGGTCACCATCGTATTCGGAAGTGACGTAACACCTGTGTTCGGTAAATCCACTCCTTGTAACGCCCGATGGTTTTTGATCCGATCAGGTGTATCACCATTAGGAATGTGCCACAAATGCTCACCGGTATGCATGTTAATTGCCGTGATCCGAGTGTATGGGGGCTTCACGATAGGCAGACCTTGTGGACCACGAAAATCACCACGATTCGCAACAACCCAATCCGCGATGGTCTTGCCTGTAGTCATAGGGTCATCCGGTTCATCCATCTGCGTTCCAGGCACGATATTTTCAGAGCGACACGCTGTTCTCGAAGAAACGTAAATAATACCCGTCTCAGGGTCCGCTGATGTTGGACCATGAATATTGGTAGCGCCCTGAGGACAACTAACGAACGACCGCAAACCAGAAGGGTGTCCGACTTGAATCGGGGGGTTGAAAATCGGTCCGATGCGGTAGCGGCTAACAATCTCTAAAGCCTCTTGACGAAGCTCTGGCGTGAAATCAATAAGGTCATCTTCCGTGAGCCCTTGCATGTCATAAGGTAAAGGCCAAGTGGGAAATGGTTGCGTAGGAGACAACTGTTCGCCCGGCACATCTGATTCGGGTACTTCGCGTTCTTCGATCGGCCAGACTGGTTCACCTGTCTCCCTATTAAACGTGTAGGCCCACGCCTGTTTAGTAGTTTGCACTACAATCGGGGTCAGTCGTCCGTCGACGGTTACATCTAACACGACAGGCGCGGTCGGGTTATCAAAATTCCAGATGTCGTGATGCACCATCTG
>DODG01000424.1:370-2730 GCA_003509065.1 Acidobacteriota bacterium | reverse complement strand
ATATAGGCTCCTTTTAGCTGGGCCAGCGCATAACCTAACGGCGGCACTTCATCTGGTTCAACTCTAGGCTCAATGCGTTCTTTCCCAACAGTTTCAACACCCATGTGATCATTGTCTGGGGAACCAACAAACCGTTTTACAGCGTCACTGGGTTCCAGTCCAAGTCCGCGTTGATACGACTTAGATGGTTTTATACGATGTGGATCGTAAGAAGTCTCGGGCCATCCTGATTCATTGCTTGCAAAGTTTGATCCAGCCCGGGTATCAGCAGTCGCCTGCACTACTTCCCGATAGAGAAAATCGTGCACTGAACGAGCATCCGCAAATCGCACCTCGTTTTTCGTCGGGTGTACGTTTACATCTATCGTCATCGGATCGACCTTCAAATCCAACACATAAGCCGGATGGCGACCCCGATAAAGCACGTCCGAGTAGGCGCGACGAACAGCGTGCGACAGCGAAACGTCCTTTACCACACGTCCATTAACAAAAAGATATTGACGGTCCGCCTGACTTCGGGAATAAGCAGGTAAGCCTATCCACCCGATCAAGGATATACCGCTGGCTCTGCCGATTATTTGCTTAGAGTTTGCGCTGAAGTCCTGCCCCAATATTTTTTCAATCCGATGAGATCGCAAGGCAGAATCCACTTCTGGCAACTGCCAATACAATTTTCTATCAATCGACAAACTAAAAGATACACCGGGAGATGCCAACGCCAGGCACCTTAAAATGCGTTCAATATGCGATCGTTCGGTTTTTTCGGTTCGAAGAAATTTACGACGAGCAGGTGTGTTGAAAAACAAATCCTCCACCACAACGACTGTCCCTTTAGCGCACGAAGTTGGGATCGGTGCAGAAAAGGCACCTCCCTCACCGCTAACCTCCCAACCTGAATCTGTGCCAGCAACGCGACTCTTAATTCCCAGGCGTGACACAGACGCGACACTCGGTAGCGCTTCGCCTCGGAACCCGAGCGTCTGAATTCCCGATAAATCCTTCAAATCGGACAATTTACTGGTCGCGTGACGTTCAGTCGCCAGGATCAAATCGCTCCTGGCTATACCATGGCCATTATCAGCAACCCGGATTAGCTTGACGCCGCCGCGTTCCACCCAGACTCGAATCTCAGTCGCTCCTGCGTCAACGCTGTTTTCAATAAGCTCCTTGACAACCGAAGCAGGTCGTTCCACCACCTCACCGGCTGCGATTTGATTTATCAGCGTATTGGCTAGCCGATGTATCCGCGCAGTCTGCTGTTCTGAATTACTGCCCATAGTCTCTCATAACCCCGGGATAACGAGTTTCTGTCCGATCAACAAAGTGTCGATCTTCAACTTGTTGGCCCTTTTAATTGCCGAAATCGTTGTTCCAAACCGAGCCGCCAGTAATGATAGTGATTCCGCCTCGCGGACGACATAGATCCCTTTGGAGTCCTGGTTTACGCGGCACTGGGATTTTTCCGTGCAGTAACGGACAATGGCGCGAAATATTGAACCCGCGATCCTCTCGTGATGCAACGCCGTTTTTAGAGCGCGTTCTTCTTTTTTGTTGGAAATGAACCCTACCTCAAGAAGAACCGCTGGAATCTCTATAGCTTTAAGTACAACAAATCCCGCTTGTTGAACCTGCTTGGTATGGAGAAAACCAACCTTGCCCAGTTCGTGCAGGAGTCTCCTGGCAAACGCCCTACTCTCTTTTATTTTCCAGTCTACCTCCATGTCGAGCATCATTTCTCGAACGCTGTGTTCCTGCTTTCCCAGCCTGACACCACCAATCAGATCTGAAGCATTCTCCCTTTTTTCGAGTTCGCGACCTATTTCACTGCTAGCTCCCTTAGAAGACAGGATGTAAACCGAAGCACCATGCGCACTCCTCCGGCGAGCTGAGTCCGCGTGCACCGAAATGAATACATCTGCTTGATGCCCTGCAGCAATCTTAATTCTGTTGCGTAAGCTGACATAATAGTCACCTTTGCGTGTTAATTGAGCCGCTAGACCGGGTTGAAGGTCCAACATCCATTTAAGCCGTTCTGAAATGGCCAGAACAACTTTTTTCTCACGCGTGCCACGACGCCCCAACGCGCCCGGGTCATCGCCCCCATGACCAGGATCGATCACGACAACATAGTCTTTCTCTGTTGTACCATCGACAGGATTATTGCTCTCACGAGCGGAGTCACCGACTGGTTTGACGTCGACCACCAGGCGGTGGCCATAGACTGCACCAGGCGGAAGCAGAAAACTGTCATAGCCGAGTTGTGCATTAAGATCGAGTACATAACGTAATACACCATTGTTCGGGTTCCCTGAACGCAAATCCAGAAGCCAAGGACCCAAGGTCTGATCACCGGGAGACAC
>DODG01000424.1:0-132 GCA_003509065.1 Acidobacteriota bacterium | reverse complement strand
TTAAGATCGAGTACATAACGTAATACGCCATTGCTCGGGTTACCTGAGCGCATGGCCAGAAGCCAGGGACCCAATGTCTGATCACGGGGCGACACCGCGTTGGATGCCGTGTCCTTGAGATCTATTACGATT
>DODG01000116.1:4618-5592 GCA_003509065.1 Acidobacteriota bacterium | reverse complement strand
CATGGATTCCTATATTCCGTGCGACACCGCGTACGACAAATGTCAGTGTCGTGAACCAGTAAATGAGATGGCTGATCCTCGCTGTGTCTGGTTCCAGAATAATGTACGTTAGTTAAGCGATCGAATGTCAATGAACGATCGACTTTGAGCGACGATATTTCTGGTATCTCCTCGCCGTAGTATCCCTTCACAGTCGAAAGGCGTTCGTGACCAGCCCTGGCCAGCATAGGATCCTGCATCCACCATCCCTTTGTTATCAATGATAAACCCGCATAAATTAAACCGGCTGGTAGACCATAGGCAAAGCTTTGGTGGACATTCCGCACAGGGTACAACTCATGTCGTACCGCACCGTTATCGACAAGTTCTTGAAATTTGCTCAGCTGTCCGGCAGACGGATCATTAGCGCGAACCGCTTCGAACGCCGCTTCTGCTGCGTACATACCCGTACGCATCGCCAAGTGAATACCCTTCAGTCTCAACGAATTTACAAATCCAGCAGCATCACCAACAATGATGGCACCGTCAACACAGGGCTTGGGAATCGCATGCCAACCCCCTTCAGGCAAGGCTTTGGCACCATACCGAATCATCTGCCCAGCAGACAGCAATGACGAAACAAAAGGATGCATCTTAAAACGTTGAAACGCTTGGTGAGGATCAAGTAGAGGATCACGATAATCTAGGCCAACGACAAAACCAACTGAGATCTCTTCCGCCGATAGGGCATACAAGAAGCCACCGCCAAACTCCTCAAATCGTAAGGGATGACCTAATGTGTGGATCACAGTTCCAGGCGTCAGACGACCCGGCGGCACATGCCATAACTCCTTGAAACCGAGCGCGTAACTCTGGGGTAGGCGGTCACGACTGAGATCAAAACGAGACACCAGTGTCTTAGTTAGGTTACCTCTCACGCCATCAGCCAAGATGGTAACCGTCGCTCGAATATCAACGCCAGGCTCAAAATTCGA
>DODG01000116.1:0-4233 GCA_003509065.1 Acidobacteriota bacterium | reverse complement strand
CCGTCATAGAGCAACTCCGATGCAGAGAAACCATTAAAAACGTGGGTGCCATCTTTTTCAGCCAAGTCAGCCATCCACTTGACGAGACGATTCAGGGAAGTTACATAGCACCCATGATTTTTGAGTGGCGGTGGTGTAATCGGAAAACGAATTGCCTTTCTGGGTGTGAAATACATGACCCGATCGTCCTGTACTGGTGTGCCGAGTGGCACATCAAGAGACTCACAATTTGGAACTAATTCTCGGAGGACACTTGGGTCGAACACTGCACCAGAGAGACAATGTGCCCCATTGTCGCGGGCTTTCTCTAGAACAGCAACTGTTAGCGGGTCTCCACCACGTTCTCGCTGTAACCGTGCGAGGTGCAAAGCGGTAGCCATGCCAGCTGGCCCACCACCAACAACGAGCACGTCAACATCAAACGTATCTCGAGTCAGATTATTCTCCCAATGCTTTGATCATAGCCGGAACGATTTCGAATAAATCACCGACGATTCCATAATCTGCGATCTCAAACACCGGAGCATCTGGATCTTTATTAATGGCAACAACGGTACGCGCGCCCTTCATCCCAACAACATGTTGAATCGCACCTGAAATACCAAGTGCAAAATACAACGTCGGTGCAACCGTCTGACCAGAACTGCCAACCTGACGATCCATCGGCAACCAACCCGCATCGCAGATAGGTCTAGATGCTGCGAGTTCGGCATCCATCGCCACAGCGAATTTTCTTATCAAATCTAGATGCTCTTCACTCTTGATACCCCGCCCCACGGCGACAATACGCTCAGCCTGTGAAAGATCGACCGCCTGTTTAGCTTCCCGGAAAGGCAACTCAGGTCGCTGACGAATTTGATCAGTTGGCAGTGTGACGACAAACGACCGTCGAACGGCAGAAGACACACCCAGATTAATATTGTCAACTTGAGTAGCGCCAATCTGGAACGTGACGAGATGTGGATTTGGGCCAGTGAGACGCACATCCGCCATCATTTTTCCCTGAAACATCGGCCTTGTAAAAATCAGGACACTATCTCGCACCTCGACCTTAGTGCAATCCGTGAGAAGGGTTCGGCCTAGCCGTGCACCGAGTGCTGGGACAAAATCACGAGCTTGATAGGTGTGTGACAGTAAAACGAGGGTTGGGTCTTCGGCTCTGATCACCTGCTCTAGTGCCATCGAAAAACCATCCGCGGTGTAGAACTCTAGTGCTGAGTCCTCAACGACTAATACTTCATCAACGTTAGTATTTGCCAACTCGTCCGCAACAGTCCCAATATCTGCCCCTAGCACAACGACCGTGACTGGGTGACCGATTCCCTTGGCTAACGTAATAGTTTCCCAAGTGGTAGGGTTTAATATTCCATTCTGTTGCTCAGCTACAACCAAAGTCGTCATTATCAATCCTTATAAAACTCGAGCGTCCTGACGAAGTAGCCGAATCAACTCAACCGCTGCACTAGCTGGTGTGCCGTCAACGAAATGAGTCTGCTTACTCTTCTCAGGTGTGTAGATCTTCACGATCTCATGACCGAAGGTGTCAGGCATCTCCATATCGACCGTTCGGATCTGTTTTTTCTTGGCCGCAACAATGCCCTTCAGAGTTGCGTAACGCAATTGATTAATACCACTTTGAATAGTGAGCAGAGCCGGAACCGGTAGTGACACCCACTGAAACAAGCCACCTTCCAACTCCCGCTTGACCCGCAACTTTCCTTCGTCAAATTGAACATCCATAATGATTGTGGCATGCGGTATACCTAGGCGTGTCGCAAGGATGACACCAGTTTGTGCGAACCCTTGATCATTTGACTGAAGCCCCGTCAGTACTAAGTCAAACGGCTCCTCACGAATCGCATTCGCCAACGCCTCTGCAACCACCTCGGCTCCAGCTTTGGGAATATCGTCACTAACAATATGGATCCCGCGATCGGCCCCTCGAGCTAATGCTTCAAGAATTACTTGCCGAGCACGCACTGGACCAGCCGAGCAGACAATGACCTCACCACCATGTTGTTCCTTGAGACGCAACGCTGACTCCAACGCGTAAGCATCAGGCTCGTTCATCTCAAAGCTCGCATCTTGATCACGAATCCACGTTTGAGCTTCGTCAGCACGAACGAGCCACTCACGTGTAATGACCTGCTTGATACAAACAATGATGTTCATGATGTCGTAAACTGTGAAGGTCGTGCCCACCTGAACTTCTGGTCGGACGACTACCGTCTTAAGAATATACGAGAGCTATCCGTCACAGCGCTTGAAAAGCAGGACGGCATTAGTGCCGCCGAATCCGAATGAATTCGACAGCGCATAATCAATCGACTGCTTGCGGGTCGATCCAGCTACGTAATCAAGATCGCACTCAGAATCTGGATTTTCGAGGTTAATTGTCGGAGGAATCATCTGTCTCTTGACAGCAAGTGCTGTAATACCAGCTTCTAAACCACCAGCGGCACCTAGGAGATGTCCAGTCATCGATTTCGTCGACGACACCGCCATTTTATGTGCGTGATCTCCAAATACCCGTTTAATTGCAAGTGTTTCAAGCCTGTCATTGTACGGTGTCGAAGTGCCGTGGGCGTTAACGTAGTCGACCTTGGATGGATCACAAGCAGCACTCGCTAGTGCAGCCTGCATGGCACGCGCAGCCCCGTCACCAGTCTCCGAAGGAGCAGTTACGTGAAACGCATCGGCGGACATCCCATACCCTACTAGCTCCGCGTGAATCGATGCTCCGCGTGTGCGAGCACGCTCATATTCTTCCAATATAACAACTCCGGCACCTTCACCAATGATGAACCCATCGCGATCCCTATCAAAGGGCCGGCTCGCACGTGTAGGTTCGTCATTTCGGGTGGATAGTGCTCGCATAGCCGCAAATCCACCGACACCGAGCGGCGTAATTGCTGCTTCAGAACCGCCAGCAATCATCACATCCGCATCACCGCGCTTTATGATCTCAAATGCGTCCCCTATAGCATGTGCGGAAGCCGAACACGCGGTGCAGGTAGCTGAATTCGGACCTTTCGCGCCGAATCGGATTGAAACCTGGCCGGCTGCTAGGTTGATGATGGATGCCGGTATAAAGAACGGCGACAACCGACGTGGACCTCCTTCGAGTAACGCTTTATGTTCGCGCTCAATCGTCGAGAAACCTCCAATGCCAGAAGCGATAAAGACACCAACTCGAGAGGCAGTTTCCGGATCGATCTCAAGTTTCGCATCCGTTACAGCAAAGTCAGCTGCTGCTATGGCATATTGAATAAAGATGTCCATTTTCTTCACATCTTTTTTTGCCACAAACTGCAGCGGATCGAATCCTTTAACTTCACCAGCAATACGAACTGAGTGGTCTGCAGTATCGAAGCGGGTGATTGAAGCAATCCCGCTGTCACCGGCGCATAGCGCATCCCAATTATCTTCCGTGCCAATCCCTAGGGATGACACCAGCCCGACACCAGTTACAACAACTCTTCTGGTCACACAGCCTCCGCTCAAACTCGATCCGTGCTACTTCTTACCCTTGGCATGCGCCTCGATATATTCCACGGCTTCCTTGACCCGTGTAATCTTTTCGGCATCCTTGTCTGGTATTTCAATTTTAAACTCCTCCTCGAATGCCATGACCAATTCAACCGTGTCTAAGGAATCGGCCCCAAGGTCATCCACAAAAGATGCATCGAGCGTGATCTCCTCTTCGTCCACACCAAGTTGTTCAACAATAATGCTTTTCACTTTTTCTGTAACAGCCATTCGCCCTCCTACATATACATGCCACCATTGACACCCAATACCTGCCCTGTAACATAAGCTGCCGCATCCGACGCGAGGAAGCACACGGCTGCGGCAACATCATCCGGCGCACCTAACCTTCCAAGTGGTATTTTAGACAACCATCCTTCACGATCACTAGCCGTGATGTTTTGAGTCATATCTGTCTCGATAATTCCTGGTGTTACAACGTTGACCGTTATGTTGCGCGATGCCACCTCTCGCGCTAAAGATTTTGCAAATCCAATCAGACCTGCCTTTGAGGCAGCATAGTTTACCTGACCGGCATTACCCATTTGTCCAACTACAGAACTGACAGTAATAATACGGCCAAACCGCTGACGCACCATCGACCGCAATACCGCCTGCGAACAAATAAACGCGCCCGTCAAGTTCGTTTGTAAGACCGTATCCCAATCCTCCTTCTTCATTCTCATTAATAATTGATCGCGTGTT
>DODG01000052.1 GCA_003509065.1 Acidobacteriota bacterium | reverse complement strand
ACAACCAGGCTGCTGATTCGGTGGGATGGTAATGGCTTCAGCCGATTCTAGGCGTTGACGTATCGTTGGATGTAGACGATCCGATTCCAGAATGTCTGCAAGGCTTTTTACTGGTGCCTGCGGACCGAGTGTTTCTAGATATGCGTTGAGATCGAATCGAAACCGGTTACACCGCGGACGATCATCGCTTATGGTAGTTGCGTCTTGGGGTAAGTTGATTGGATCAACGATTGTTGCGCCAAGTCGTCTCATCGAGGCAAGGGCTTCGTTAAAGCGGGCTATGATTTCGTCATCAGCAGTCTCATCTGAGAGTTCACGCAGTACACCGATGCGGGTGCCATCTAGACCATCCACCTTGAGGTAGTCTGTGTAGTTGGCTGCGCGGTATTCGTGACTCACTTGCGTTACCGGGTCATTTGGATCTGGTCCTGCAAGGACATCAAAGACGATGACGGCGTCGGTGACAGTCCGTGCCATCGGACCGCCGATGTCACGAGCGAGATTGAGAGGAACGATGCCATCACGACTGGTAAGACCCATTGTCGAACGGATACCGACAAGGTTCTGGTGTGACGAAGGGCCACGAATTGAATTGCCCGTGTCGGTCCCTAGTCCGACGGCGCCGAAATTGGCGGCCACAGCCGCTGCGGTGCCACCACTTGAGCCAGCAGTCACACGATTCGGTGCGTAGGGGTTGCGCGTATATCCGGCAAGGGCCGAACCAACGGTTTGATATGGGGAAAAGGCAAACTCGGCCATGTTGGACTTGGCGAGAATAATTCCACCCGCTTCTCGAATCTTACGAATCTGGAATGCATCATCCGGCGGCACTGAGGTTGTCAAAGACAGAGACCCCGCAGTGGTCGGCAAATCGAACGTGTCGTAATTGTCTTTGACGATGATGGGAATACCATGAAGTGGGCCAGTTAGACCCGATTGGGTGTACGCAGCGTCCAACTCTTCAGCCACTTTCAACGCGTTTGGGTTAATGGTGATGATAGCGTTCAGTGCTGGACCCTGTTTATCGTAGGTGGCTATTCGTGTGAGATAGGTTTCAACCAATATCTGTGCGGTAATCTGTCCACGTGCCATGGCGTCATGAATGTCATTGATTGTTGTTTCGATAACGTTGAATTCAGACGATACGAGTGTTGGGGCGGGTGCCGACTCACAGCCATACCACGAGAGCAAGCAGGCTACAAAACAACTGCTGACAAGGGTATGCCGACGAATAGCTATCAATTTTCTCACGACAATCATTTCAGGTCTGAGTAGTTCGTTGCGGTGAGAAAAATTGATTCTACGTTAGCAACCAAGGGTCCATCCTCTCGCGATGCCTGGTAAGCTCGTTGCCAATCAGCGTCTTGGCGGAAACCTTGCCATGATTGCGCGGCAGCTTCAGGGCTGTCGTGAGCTAATAGATAAATCAGAGTGTTAGGCCTTTCGTTGGGAATCCAATAGCCAATATTCGTCATGCCATGCTGTTCGAATAGAGCGGTTGTATGGTCACGAAATCGTGCATGAAGCGCTGCTAGCTTACCTGCTTCAGTCGTGTATGTTCGTAATTCAAACGAACGAGAATTGTTCGCAATCGAGTGATCTTCGTTCTGAGCGCTAAAGCGGCCGACCATGAGACTCAGAATGATTAGGCTACCAATGGAAAATAGGTTTTTCATAGGTTCCTCATTTTATAAACATGTTTAGTTTAATATTGTGCCAGATTATAGCTCGATACAGGTGTCCGACCATTGCCTGACGGCGTGCTACTTGTCTTTGAGCTGAGATTTTAAGCTTCACACGACCAGAGTCGTCCACACGGGAGAGGAGATTCTTCATGAATCGTCGAGAATTCATCGGGACCGTTGGTGGCGGTACTTTATTGGCAACCAGCGGAGTAGCAAGAGCTGATTACCTGAGTCAAGAAACTCCAGAAGCGATTTACCGTCGTGCGTATGCAATTGATGCAATGTGCTTTGCGATGGCGCCGCCACCGCGAACGTTTGTTCAGTATCTTACGCACGAAAAGGTCGAAGCCTTACGAACATCCGGTATTACGGCAATGGCAATGAATATGACGGCAAATTTTGCCGTGCTAAGCAAGGCCGAGAATATGTTCGGAGCTGTCGTGAAGCGTATTGACACGTGGGATGCCATTGTTCGAAAGCATTCGGACGTGTTTGCGAAAGTGACGAATACGGCGGACCTCGATGCCGTCAAACGAGCTGGTAGGGTTGGATTCATCTATTGTTTCCAGATGTCCGCTCCATTTGGCTGGGACCTTGAGAAATTGCAGACCTTTATTGATCGAGGAGTGCGTCAAATTCAGCTCGCCGACGGCAATCGTAATTTCCTCGTGGATAGTTGTTGGGAACCTACGAACGCGGGATTAAGTCAGTACGGATATCGGGTCATTGAAGCTTTCAATGACCATGGAGTGATTGTTGATCTATCACATGTCGGTGATCGTTCATCTCTTGATGTAATCCTCGCATCAACTAAACCGGTGATTTATTCTCATTCGGGTTGCCTCGCTTTATGTCCGCACCCGCGTAACGTGAGTGATCGGAATATTCGTATGCTGGCAGAAAATGGCGGCGTGTTTTGTGTCTACAATCAGAGCGGTTGGCTGACTAAAGATCCAACGATCTCGATTAATCATTTTATCGATCATGTTGAACACGTAATCAATCTTGGAGGTGAAGATTCGGTGGCAGTCGGCACAGATCAGGATGTTGTTGACATGACAGCCATGCGACCGACTGAGGTCGAGGACCATAATCGAAGCTTTGCGAGGCGGCGCCAGCAATATCCAGAACTCACATGGGAGATCAAGCATATGCGAGTACCAGAATTGAGCCATCCACAGCGCCTGCTGCACCTAGTGCAGGCCTTGCAACAGCGAGGATATTCGACCGGCCGAATCGAGAAAATTATCGGTGGTAATTACGCGCGCCTATTCCGTGAAGTGGTTGGGTAGGTGTAACCATCACTGCGGCGGCGGCTGACTACTACTGGCCGATATTCTGGTTAAGGATGAACAAGTTATTCGGAGAATATGATGCGTAAATGGAATCGTCGACGATGGCTTACGGCCACGGGTGGTGTATTGATGGGTTCGGCTCATTGCGCTCGTTTGCCGGAGCGGCATGAGCCGCTAGTTTCCCCAACTGAAAGGGAAGGTATCACCCTAGAAGAATTTGAACCAAAAAGTATGTTGCATGTTCCGGAAAGCCGCGTCGATCGAGCACGTTTTCCTGTCATCGACATCCATACCCACGTTACTTGGTCGGATGTCCCACTGGGATCAGATCCTTTTGGAGAACGAATTCGTATCCTAGGTCGACCTGAAGAGTTGGTTCCGGTCATGGATCGGAAAGGTGTGCGTACGATGGTTAACTTGACCGGTGGCGTTGGGCCAGGTTTAGTCGAAGCACGACGTGTGTTCGACGAAGCATATCCAGACCGATTTATCACATTCACCGAGCCGTCATGGAATCATGTGGCCGATCCGGACTATCCTCGATTTCAAGCAGAACAAATCGAACAAGCACATAAGGCTGGTGCACGTGGACTCAAGTTGACGAAGACGCTGGGCTTATATTTACGTGAGCGAGTGACCAGCGGTTCATTAATCGCAATAGACGATCAACGATTTGATCCAATGTGGGAGACCTGTGCAGCACTTGATATGCCGATAGCCATTCATGTCTCTGACCCGGAAGCGTTTTTCCTGCCGATTGATCGACTAAACGAACGGTACGAGGAACTTCATGCACATCCGGAATGGTCATTTTACGGCGGTGATTTTCCAAGCCACGCTGCACTGCTTGCTGCGCGCGACCGCGTCTTGGCTCGTCATCCCGCCACAACGTTCATCGGTCTTCATGTTGGACACAACGCAGAAAATCTTTCTACTGTAAGTCAGGCTCTCGACCGATTTCCGAACTTATACGTGGAATTGGGAGCGCGGATCGGTGAATTGGGTCGTCAGCCTCGAACCGCCCGTCGATTTTTCGAGAATTATCAGGATAGAATCTTGTTTGGAACAGATGCGATTCCTTCTCCTGAAGGTGATGCGACGCCGCAACAAGTCTTCGGCGATACTCTCTATGAAATTTACTTTAGATTCCTAGAGACAGAAGATGACTACTTTGACTACGCTCCTGCGAAGACTCCTCCACAAGGGCGATGGCGCATCTACGGTTTAGGTCTACCGGATTCGATTTTGAAGAAGGTGTATTTTGAAAATGCCGCACAGATACTTGGGATAGACGTTTGATGCAAGTTAGTGAGTCCAGGAGGGTAGATGTTGAAGATCACAAGAGGCGTGTATGTTTTATGCTTCGTGTGTTTTATGTCTGACAATCACATGCAAAGTCAGGATGTGGAGTACGTAGTAGTACGAACTGATGCTTCACCACAGGAGGTTGTGGACAATGAATCCCCGTGGTGGGAAGCGCGACGGATCAAATGGGGTCCGGCAGCTTATGAGACAGAATTTCGTGCTCTGTGGAGTGACTTGGGATTGTACGTACGTTTTGAGTCCACGGATCCTAATCCTTGGTTCACGATGACGGAACATGATGATCCAATCTGGAATGAAGAAGTAGTCGAAATCTTCATCGATCTGGATCGTTCTGGAACCAACTATGCTGAGATCGAAATAAACCCAGCAAATGTCGTCACTGATTTAAGCATAATGTGGGAGGGAGATGACCGAGAGGGGGATCTCTCCTGGAATCTTGAAGGGTTGGAGAGTCATGTGAGACTTAATCGATACAGAGATGGGTCTACCGCCGGTTGGACTGCCGTGGCCTTTCTGCCATGGCCAGGATTTGCTTCATTACCATCTGCAACGGCGACGACATTACCACCAGCGGCTGGGACACACTGGCGTTTTAATGTCTTTCGTATAAAGCGACCGTGGGGCGAATCTGACCCTGCACGGGATGTTGTTTTTTCGGCTTGGTCACCAGTAACAGGCGAGAGTTTTCACGAGCCAACTGTGTTTCGTGAACTCGTGTTTGAGGGAAATAGTGAGTTACCCAGCAAGGTGCCAGACTGACGAGCTGGCGTAGACGTGCTTGTTAGGGACTAAGCTTAATGACGGGTTCTCTGTTCCGTTATTTGAACCCTAGTACCTGTAGTGTGATGGCTTGTACGGTCCACCGACAGGCACACCGATGTAATCTGCTTGCGCTTGAGTCAGTTCGGTCAATTTGACGCCGACATGGTCCAAATGAAGGCGTGCGACTTTTTCGTCTAACTCCTTGGGCAACATGTAAACCTTTTTTTCGTATTGCCCTTTGTTCGCATGCAGTTCCAGTTGTGCGATCACTTGGTTGGTGAAGGACGCTGACATCACGAAGCTGGGGTGGCCTGTTGCACATCCTAAGTTCAGCAAACGTCCTTCAGCCAAAATCATTACGCTATGGCCATCTGGAAATCGCCATTCATCGTACTGCGGTTTAATATTGATGTGCTCAATGCCCTCGAATTTTTTTAGACCGGCCATGTCAATCTCGTTGTCAAAGTGACCGATGTTTCCGACGATTGCCTTGTCCTTCATTCTAGACATATGTTCCACTGTAAAAATATTGAAGTTCCCAGTGGCAGAAATAAAAATATCGACTTGTTCCACCACATCCTCAAGGGTCACCACTTGGTACCCTTCCATGGCAGCTTGCAAGGCGCAGATCGGATCGACTTCAGTCACCATGACTCGGCTACCCTGACCACGCAAGGCTTGGGCGCAGCCTTTACCCACTTCACCGAAACCACACACGAGAGCAGTCTTCCCCCCGAGCATGACATCGGTGGCTCGTGCCAGACCGTCCGGGAGAGAATGTCGACAGCCGTAGATGTTGTCGAACTTGCTCTTCGTTACAGAATCGTTCACATTGATAGCGGGGAAGAGCAGCGTCCCCGCTTCCATCATCTGATACAGACGGTGCACACCAGTCGTGGTTTCTTCGCTTACGCCGCGAATG
>DODG01000274.1 GCA_003509065.1 Acidobacteriota bacterium | reverse complement strand
GATTTTGGAACTAACGCAGGAGTTACTAGAGCCTGAACTTGATCACCTTGAGCATTATCCACAGCAACACGTGAGACCTGTCGAATCACATAATTCAATTTGTCGGCCTGCCGAAACTCCATTTGTCCAACACTCTTAATGGTACGAGTTGGAATATCGGTCGACGTCAATCGACGACGAAGTCCTACCGCTGACAAGATTGCGATCTTCGCCTGTGCATCCAATCCGTCTAGGTCATCTGAAGGATCAGCCTCCGCATAACCGAGTGCCTGCGCCTCCTGGACTGCCTCCTCCATTGTGACTGCTGCGCTCTCCATGCGATCAAAGATGAAATTGCACGTGCCATTTAAAACACCGACAAGTTCGATTAATTGATCCGAGCCTAACCCCTGCTGAATACCTCGCACCATTGGTATGCCGCCACCAACGGCTGCTTCAAAACCTAACGCCGTGCCACCTTGACGAACCAATGTGCAGAGCTCAGCACCGTGTTTGGCGATTACTTGCTTGTTCGCAGTTACCACTGACTTTCCACCCATAATGGCAGCTTCAATCCACTCTTTTGCAGGTGACAGTCCGCCGATCAATTCAACAAATATATCCACGCCAGTATCTAATACATCTTCAACCCGGTCCGTCCATACGACGTGTCTTGGCACCCAGTCGACTTTCTTCGCCTGTATATTTCTATTGTAGATGTGCGTTAGCAGCAGATTCGGATATCTCCCTGAACACAGCAACCGCGCCACCGACTGGCCCACGGTTCCAAATCCCGCTATCCCTACTCTTCGAACTTCCGTTTGGCCTTTATCACTAGACATGAAACCCTCGTCGCACCTTTTCCTTGAATAAAAAAAGGCCATCATCCGCCTGGATGATGGCCTTTGATTACTTGTTCTTACTTAGTTCAGGCTACATCATCCAGTTGCACGCCCACGGCATCGTGGTCGTGCCGAAAATAGTGACGACCGTCGCCGTGCTTACAGATATCGTAAAGTTGACATCTACAGTCTTCTTGAACCAGTTGAACAGTCTCACGTTTATCATCCGCGATAACTTCCTAAGTTGTGAATAGCATCAGCACTGCTATTTCGAATAGATCCAACAGATCTTTATACTCCGCCCAGCAATGTTAAGTCAAACTTTCGACATGCATCACAGAGATTGACTCATTCTCCTTGCTAATCAAGTGCCCGTCCATCACACTCGTCAAACCGCAGATGAAACGGCCAGCCTGGAAATTGAGCCGCATCGGGACCACGCGGGTCAACAGCCCGTGGCCAACATTCAATGACATATTTCTTTTGTAATTTTTGGACTCGTATAATCCCATACCCTTCACTCTTTAGCCGAGTGTCTCCCAACGCCTGACTACGACCTGGCTTAAACCGACGATAATAGTCGAAGGAAATCTTTGGATTTGCTACAGCATGCACTCGAAGTTTATTGCCAAAAGCGTCCACAAAATCACCTGTATGCCTACCCTTAGCATTAGGTAAGTCTGTGCGAGGCTCAAACCAGCGCTGCCAAAACGATAGTGTCGCAGGACCCGTGTACTGCACAACACCGTCAGTGTGTGAATCAATACCATGCCGAACAATGGAAGCTAAATGCTGATCGCCTGCCAGTACAAGCGCTCCCGCGTCCCGCAATAACGCGATTGCACGATCGCGTTGAAGTTTTGGGTGACCATTCGAATCCCAATCCACTAACGGGCGGCCTTCCGGACTGGTCTGCACACACGCAAATACGGTTTGTGTTAAGCAGATACAACCATCAACATCGCCTTTGTCATGAGCCCAATTCTGCAAAAATGCTTCCTGCCGCCCGCCCAACAATTCTGCTTCATGGACGTCAAGGTCTGCGCCTTGGATTGGCGCAGTCTTAAACTTGCGGTCCTCTAGAAGAGCAAAACTGATACCGCCATAAAGGAATGTTGCATAGTACACGCCAATACCTTGTTCAACCGGTGTCGGGTCGTAGGGATCGGGATTGTGTCCGCATTGGGTCTGCTGGACAAGGTTAATGAATCCAGGGCTGAACCTATACCCCCCCCGATTTTGATCAGGCACCCTAGTTGCTACACCGTTACGGTCCACAATCTTGGGTGGTGCTGCGCGACCACCATTGCCCCAGAGGTTTCCCTGATAGACATCATGATCGTCAGTCTGAATAATCGTCGGCACTCGACGGGTTAAGTCGCCAAATGACCAGTACCAAAGAAACCATTTATATAGATAGTCCAGCGCTTGTGTCTTACTCTCATCCTGCCGAGTCGGACTATGTTCGTACAACTGGTCGCCTGCAAACACAAGCAGTTGCGGATCATGAACCGAGAGGTTCCTGACTAAATCCGCGTGCGGAAAATGAATGTTCTTATTCGTGTAACGCCCTAATAATTCCGCTACCGGCAACTCAGCCTCACCTACCCCACCCTCAAACGAACGGGCGACTGGCATCACACAACTTAGATGCGCAATAGCAAACTCATCATAATCTCTCGGGTCTTGTTGAACGACACCAAGATAATCATGTTGAACTCCCCATAAGTCTTCGTACCGCACTCGATATTCCCACGATTCAGAAGAATCCCATTCTTCCATTCGAAACACTGCCGAATATCCTACCCCCCACTCTGCATTGGTTCCTTCTTGCCATAGCCCGCCTGGGGCTCGATACTGAAACAGAACCGTCCGTGGTTCATCGTCACTGAGAGGCATCAACTGCACAGACGCCTTGAGCACGTTTTGGTTAAGGGAGTACAAAGTCCCTAGAATAGGACCCAAAGACCTGGATGCATGGTTAGCAATCTTGGAACCACCACTCTCAAGATCTTGAAACCAATGACGAGCGCAACCGACACTTTGCGGCGTCGCAGAGGATACAAGTGCGAACGCCCCGGTCACATCCCGATCCGCAACATCACGGCGAATTCCTCCAGCCAGAAGCTCTCCTGTTTCGGCGTCGAATGCATTTAGAGTGACTGTGAAGCGTCCGTTTGATTCAGACTTAATGTCTAAGCGTAATTCGACTACTTCATTCAAATTGCGTTTTGAACCAAGCCCCTCATTCGTCTGCTCAGAGGATAGTTCCTCATAAGCCAAAGGCGCTCGCTCGTCTGTATGTTCACGAAATCGAATTTGGCCATCACTTTCGTATCCACACCAGAAACCCCCAGCCATGCCAGATGCCTTCTGAGCCAAGGCAGATGAACGGTAGTCGAGATTTCCAGCACCCACTCCAATGAGAAAACCGCTAAAGCCGCCTTTTCCTGACGATTCAAGCGTGCCAGTTACCACACGGAGATGCGCGGCCCCCTCACCGCTCACGATCTCACGAGTTAATATCCCAACCGTGCGACCCAAATCTTCTTGCCCACCAGCTAGACATTCGATGCGACCATTTTTAAGCCTCCAGTCCTGCAAACGATTTGCCCATAGCCCCGCATCAAGCCACGGACGGGTCACGCCTTGGTGCAGAGTGACAATCGCTGTCAGACCATCCTGTCTTGACCGATCAATCGAAGAACTCAACCTATCAAAGGGAACAGCTCCTTTAACTACGGCTGGCACAAGGACGCCACCTGTAACATTTTGGAGAAATTTACGCCGCGTAGTTCTTTTTTTACTCTTTCGAATCATGTAGAAAACCAATATCTCTCTTGATCTAGTTGGCTAGTTTCTTGCTGCTTTACGTTCCTGTCGTTCTTTTAGCATCTGCTTGATTTGAGCATCGTAGACTTCGCTCATCTCGCGTTCCCAGTACTCGTAGATTTCAGGCCCCTCAGGCATTTCACCCTGATCATTCGAATGGATAATCCATTCATCCAAAGCCACTCGGAGACGTTTCAGTGGTTCGGCATGTCTCGGGTCCTCAGCTACATTGTCTACTTCGAACGGGTCGGCATCAAGGTCGTACAGTTCTTCCTCAGGGCGACTCGGCGCCAACAAGGCAGCCTGAACAGAGGTTAACTGACCTGCCTCGTGTAATTCCCGCATTAATGGAATCATGGGATAACTAAATTCTTTATAACGATTGAGTTGTAGCAGTCCCCGTTCAGGATAATAGTTCCGAATGTACCGATATTGGTCATCACGAACCGTGCGAATACGATCGATTGTTTCATCTCCTCGATCGCGACCACTAAATACGTACGCTCGAGGTGATGCGCCTTCACCTAGAAACACTTGTCCCTGCATCTTGGCAGGCGGAACAACACCAGCAATTGCCAAGGTGGTCGCTGATACATCGATTGAA
>DODG01000013.1 GCA_003509065.1 Acidobacteriota bacterium | reverse complement strand
TCGCCCAAACAAAGTTGGCATTTGTTTCGAACCGTAACGGTGAAAGCATCGTTGGCCCGGTCGCCAATCGAATTCTGAAAGAAATATACTTCTCAGACTACGATGGTTATAACCAGCAGCGGGTCACCGTAAATCGATCGCTAAATATCACTCCGGCGTGGTCTGCCGACCGACGGGCAATCGCATACACCTCCTACCTTCGTGGATATGCCGACGTCCTAGTCTCGTTCATTTACGAGGGACGACTCGCGTCTCCAGCAGCCGGTTCACCAGACAACCAAAACTGGCTACCCAGTTGGTCGCCTGATGGATCTCGCTTAGCGTTTACCTCCAATCGCGACGGCAATCCCGAGCTCTATGTCATGAACGCGGACGGCACAGATGCGCAACGTCTTACCGATAATCCTGCAATTGATACAAGTCCAACCTGGTCACCGACGGGTGCTCAAATCGCCTTTACCTCCGATCGTTCAGGTCGACCACAAATTTATTTAGTTGGAGTCGACGGCACGGGACTGCGAAGAATAACCTTTGAATCATATTGTGATCGCCCAACGTGGTCTCCTGCGCCCTTTAACGAAATCGCCTACTCATCGAAAACCGGCCCTGGGCACGACATCAAGATTTTTGAACTCTCTACGCGAGAGGTCAGACAAATTACGTTTGGTATTGGGTCAAATGAAAGTCCATCCTATTCACCCAATGGACGCCATCTAGCTTTTACATCAAACCGCTCTGGTGAAAAACAGATTTATACAATTGCCAGAGATGGGAGAAATTTACGTCGCATTACACGACTCGGAAACAACGAAATGCCTAATTGGTCACGGTGAACCGATTGCTGTCATGTGACACCTACGGAGCCCTCAACTTGCGATTGTCAAAAAGAGAACACGACATTATGAAGTCACGACTAACTTGGCGAATACTGGCAGGCATCCTTTTTGTTTCACTCTTGGCCATCACTGCTTGTGGTGAAAAGGAGGTGACCGTTACCCCTGAGCCTGCACCTGCCCCACCAGCGTCGCCAATCCCGCCAGACCAAAATCCAACTTCGCCCTCAACAGCCATTGCTGACGCCGTGCCCAGTTTACCAGCGCCTACGCCAGCCGATAGCTCGCTCACGGGACACGACCTAAACGAGTTAAATCGAAGCATTCCGCTAGCCCCTATATTTTTCGATTACGATAGCGCGGAAATGACAACCGAAGCGCAATCCAATTTGGCAAACAACGCTGAAGTAATGCGTAATAATCTGACTTGGATAATAACTATTGAGGGACACTGCGATGAACGCGGTACGGCTGAGTATAATCTCGCCCTGAGCGAACGACGAGCTTTGGCAGCTCGTGATTATTTAGTGGCACTCGGTATTCCCGTTCATAGGCTTCGCACAGTAAGCTATGGAGAGGAGTTTCCATTCGAGGCTGGGAACGATGAGGCTGCCTGGGCTCAAAACCGTCGAGCCCATTTTGTGGTGACAGCTCAATGAAAGAAAACTTGCCGATTTTCAACACTCACCGAAGAGGTGTCAGCATGGCTAGAAATCGTTTCGGTATCACGCTACTCACTTTATTTCTTTTCTTGAGCTTTGGTCTCCAGAGAGCATCAGCTGCTGACCGCGAACATCAACAGCTCATGGCGGATCTCCGAATGCTGCAATTGCAAACTCAGGAACTGCAAACGACGATGATCGCCCTTGCTGACGCCATAAACAGCGTCAACGTCACCGTCGCTGAACAAGTTTCGATTAGCCGTAAAACTTTTGCGGATACGCAGGTCATGATGAACACCGTTGGTGACGGAATTCGTATTTTACGTGAGAAGCTAGACGATACGAACGTTCGTGTCTCCTCGTTCTCTCTAGAAATTGAAGCGCTTCGTGTATCCATCCCTCGCATACCAATTCCAACAACGGATGACCCGCTCGCTGAACAACCGATAAGTCCCGAGACCGAGACTGTAGAAGCACCACCCGTCGGACCAGTCACTCCTACTGCAATCCCTGGCGTTTCACCGCAACGCTTATACGATATGGCTTTTGCGGATTATGCAGCCGGGCAATGGTCGCTAGCAATTACTGGATTCGAGGCATACATTACGGCATTCCCTCGCTCCACCCAGGCCGATGACGCCCAGTTTTATATCGGTCAAACGTACTACAATGATGGTAAATACCAAGATGCCAAGGAAGCTTTCGACACAGCCATCGCAACCTACCTAGATGGAGATGTCCTACCAGAAGCCTATTATAAACGTGGGCTGTCTTTGGACCGTCTAGGTAACACCGAAGAAGCTTTGGCTTCATTTCAAATTCTTATTGATAGGTATCCAAACAGCACGATGACAACGTTGGCTCAACAGGCAATAAATCGCCTGACCCGTCCCGCTCGATGACACAGCGGACTCGGTTTTATATGCAAGGAAAGGACGGACGATGGGCAGTGTAAACAGGGTCATACTCGTCGGGAACCTCGGTAGAGATGCTGAACTGAAATACACGCCAAGCGGCGCTGCGGTATCAAATTTTAGTATCGCTACAAGTGAAAGCTGGAAAGACAAGAATAGCGGCGAACGCAAAGAGAAAACCGAATGGCACCGAATTGTCATATGGGGTAAAACTGCCGAGAACCTCAGCCAATATTTGCTGAAAGGAAAACAAATATACGTTGAAGGTCGACTCGAAACACGTCAATGGGAAGACAAAGAGGGCCAAAAGCGATCCACGACTGAAGTAAGAGTGGGACCTGGCGATCGCCTTGTACTCCTTGGCAGCCGAGATGATGGAGGTTCACGACGTAGTAGCGCTGGCAGTGAATCAGCGCCGAGCAACCCTGCCCCCAACCAAGGAGGCGAACTCACCGACGACGATATTCCCTTCTGAACTTCTCGGTAAGTACGGAATCACACTCTAGGGTTTTTCGTCCACACGTCCATATCGATCTTCCAGTCTGACGACATCATCCAGTTCTGGAGTGGACGCTTCAAGCACATCTGAGTCCTCAATGGCAATCATGCGATGAACCGTCTTGGGGCGTATATTAAATATATCCCCGGGATTCATCTCCCGCTGCACAAGCTTATCCTTCTCCTTGATCTCCAAGGTTAATCGGCCTTTCCACAGCAGAATAGTTTCATCCTTGTGATTGTGGTACTGCAAACTCAACGCATGCCCAGAGTTGATGTGTATTATCTTGGCGGCATAGCGATCTGTTTTGGCCCAAAGCAGCTCATACCCCCACGGTTTTTCGACTTTGGTCGCCTCATACATAATGCCGCCCAGAAATGTATTACTCATGGTTCATCCAGACCTATAACTCATCAGTCTAATCAGACTTCTGCCTTGAAAATGAATCGGCCAAACCCTCACGTTTCCAATCGCGATGCACCACTTGCAACTGCGCACCAGAAATTCCCTGTAAATTCGATTTTAACTCTTCCACGATCGCAATCGATCGATGCCTGCCTCCCGTACAGCCAATAGCAATGGTTAAGTAACTCTTTCCCTCGCGGACATACTCAGGCACCAGAAAGGTTAACAAATCGGTCAACTTCTCGAGTAACGCACGAGTTTCAGCATGTTTCAACAAGAAGTTTTTCACGGCCCGACTACGTCCTGTCAGTCGCCGCAAGGTATCCACGAAATAAGGATTAGGTAA
>DODG01000406.1:3674-4031 GCA_003509065.1 Acidobacteriota bacterium | reverse complement strand
GTTAATAGGTCGAGCTTCTAGTGCTCATTCGTTCGCCGCCATGACCGCAAACAACGCAGGACAGATGGAAGTTGCGTTCGTTTCAGCCGCCATCGGCGCCGGAGCGACGATGGTTCTCGGAGGTTTCATTGGGATAGCTGTAGTAGGGATCATCTGGGTGGCTATACCGGGCATTCGTCGCTATGAATACGTTGAAGCTCCAACAAATGAAGTAATAACCGACAAATCGTGACCTAGCCTGTGTGAACAAAGTAGTTTTAGGAAATTAAAGTGAAAATAACTGGAGTCAAAACGTTCATTGTCGATGGCGTGTTCAGACCTTGGACTTTTGTAAAGATCGAAACTGACTCAGGAATT
>DODG01000406.1:0-3580 GCA_003509065.1 Acidobacteriota bacterium | reverse complement strand
AGGTTTCATTGGGATAGCTGTAGTAGGGATCATCTGGGTGGCTATACCGGGCATTCGTCGCTATGAATACGTTGAAACTCCACCAAACGAAGTAATAGCCGATAAATCATAAGGTGACCGGTTTGAAGGAACAGGCTAGAGGAAATCAACGTGAAAATAACCGAAGTCAAAACCTTCATTGTCGATGGTGTGTTCAGACCTTGGACTTTTGTCAAGATCGAAACTGACTCAGGAATTGTCGGCTGGGGCGATTGCACCGAGTGGCAAGCTGCCTACTCGGTAGCTGCGACAGTGAACCAACTCGGCGAGAACATGATCGGCAAAGACCCCATGGCGTCCGAAGCAGCATGGTGGGACAACGCGTCGTTCATGGTCCGCCAGCGTGGAGGAATCGCTTACAAGGCGATGTCAGGCATCGACTCAGCTCTATGGGACATCAGAGGCAAAGCACTCGACGCACCCGTTTGGCAACTACTCGGTGGAAAGATGCGCGACGAGATCGAACTCTATTGGTCACACTGTGGTTCTGATCGAGGAAAGTACTCCGAACAACTCGATGTACCGAAACTCTCGACGTTGGATGATGTCCGTGAACTCAGTCAAGAAGTGCTAGATCAAGGATTCGCCGGAATCAAAACCAACATTCTTGCGATCGATGATTTACCCGATATCCCCCGCAAGAAAAACGGCGTCGGAAATAGTGGTCAGATCTCATATCAACAGATTCAAAACGCAGTAGGCGTGATCGGAACTTTCCGAGAAGAACTAGGTCCTGAAATCGGAATTGCAATCGATACAGCTCTCAGTTTCCGATTGGGTGGAGCCATCAAGCTCGCAAGGGCACTTGAACCGTTTGACATGATGTGGCTTGAGACTGAGACATGGGATCCAGAGTCGTTACGTACTGTTCGTGAGTCGACCACGACTACTATTTGCCACGGTGAAAGCCTCTTTGGTCCAGAAGAATATCGACCATTCTTAGAGTCGCATGCTCAAGACGTGATCATGCCCGACTTCGCATGGAACGGCATCACTATGGGCAAGAAAATCTGCGATTTGGCCCATTTGTACGACACCGCAATCGCACCGCATAATTGCCATTCTCCGATGAATACATTGGTTTCGGCCAACATATGCGCGGTTATTCCAAATTTCATGACTCTAGAATTCATCAATGATGATGCTCCTTGGCGCGATGACTTGCTGACCCATCCTTTCGAGATCGAAAATGGGAAACTCCAGATTCACAATCGACCAGGCCTCGGCTCAGATTTGATCGAATCTGAGCTATTAAAGCATCCTTGGACCGGCGGCAACAACCTGTAGATGAGAAGTCGACGGCAGACCGGGCAGAATCTCATGAAAATTCCGTTTTTTTTAGATCAATACTTTCACTGAACAAGCATTCTCATGCAATCCATGTTTTGCAGTGTGTAACGTTCAGTGAATCCGATGTGTAGTCAAATTAAGCCACCATCAAAAGACCGTCGAAGAAAATCTACGACAGTCTTTCAAAAGTTCAGTTCAAAACCAGTGATTAGCTCCAGACACGGTCATGCGCATCGAGTTCGTCCCACTCTGATGTGTCTAGAAAGGCACCAACGGGGTAAACCGCCGCACGCTTTGATTCTCCTAGTTCGCTTGCTTTTGCAAGGTTTTCGGCGATTGCCTCTTCGTTCAACTCAAGCCCTAGTCCAGGAGCGTCAGTGACAGTGACATAACCGTCCTTGATCACATCGCCCTCTTGACCCACAAGATCAACAAGATCGTTCCACCAAGGATTATCGACCGAGTGCATCTCCAAAGCAATGAAGTTCTCCATAGCCATCGCGGAATGTGCGTTCGCCATTGCAACGACCGGTGAACCAGCCTGATGAAGCGCTACGCCTATACCTGCATCTCGGCAGTAGTCAGCAATTCGCTTGGTTTCGATAATTCCGCCTGAGGTAGCGAGGTCAGGATGAGCAACTGAAATTGCCCGAGCATCCACGAGTGGCTTGAATCCATCTAAACAGTAGATGTCTTCACCCGTGCAAACAGGAGTGTCAACACCTGCCTTCAAAGCCTGCCACTGGTCAACAAATTCCCAAGGAATCATGTCTTCGTACCATGCAAGAGTGTACTGGTCGAGTGCTTTACCGATTCGGATTGCGTTCTCAACACCCATATGGCCAAAGTGGTCGGATGCTAGAGGGATTTCGTAACCGATAACGTCACGGACAACCCCTACGTACTCCTGCATTTTGGAAATACCATAATCGGTAACCTGGATACCGGTGAACGGGTGCTTTAACGTGTTTGACTCTTTAGAAATGTGCTTATTAATGACTCCGCCTTCAAACTCTTCAGCGATCCACGTTCCGATGTCCATTTTCAGGAATTCGAATCCTCGATCCATACGACCCTGGAGCATCTTGCCCATCTCTTCTGGATCTTTCTTAAGTGGTGTGTCAGCATAAACCTTGATTTTGTCATCGCCGTATTTGCCACCGGCGAACATGTATGCCGGTACACCGAAAGCCTTACCCGCGAGATCGCAAAGAGCCATCTCGACTCCGCAAACTCCACCACCGAGCCGACCGTGACCGCCGAAGGGCTTGATCTTCTGGAACAGCCGATCGATGTCACACGGGTTTTCGCCGAGCAGTCGGCTCTTGAGCATAAGTGCGTACCGAGCTGACGCGCCATCTCTTACTTCACCAACACCAACCAAGCCTTGGTTCGTCTCAAGCTTAATGATCGGCCATCGCCATCCACCGCCCCCAACAACTGCGATTCGCATATCGGTGATTCGTAGTTCAGAGGGACTTGAAGAAGTTTTTACCTGATCCACTGCACTTGTGTTTTGATCTACCAAATTACTAATTTTCCTATTTCTAAACTGAACTATGTAAAAAACCGGCTACTTCAAGCTATTAGCTTTCCATTCTTCAAAATCTTTATCCATATCTTCAGAGAACTTCCGGTCTACCTCACCTGGGGTGTAAATCCCTTCTCTGATGCGCTGCTGACCAAACTCATCTTTAAGCCGAATGGCCTCGGAGCTCTCAACCACCTCTTGAGCTAGGTGTGGTGGAATGAAGATCACTCCAGTAATCGTTCCAAGCACGACATCACCTGGTACGCATGTAGCTTCTCCAATACGCGTAATCCCGTTAATGTCGGTCATGGTAACGTCGGCTATAGCAGTTGGATCCACGCCTCTGATAAACGCGTTAAAATCTTCCATCTGAGAAATCCTTTGGGTATCGCGAATCCCACCATCGATAACCATTCCTGTACCTGATCGTGACTTAATGGCTGTAGCCAAATTGTCGCCAGCAAATGTTCCGTTGAACACCTTGCCAAAAAGATCAACAACTATTAAATCGTTGGGTTCCAATTCATCGATGACCCAAGAATTCTGCCCTCCGATTCTATTCTCATCTTCACCTTGTTTGATCAGTGAGCCATGAACATCTGGACGCGTAGGGACCCAGCGACAGGTCACTGCCCGACCAACTATCACGTGGTCGGGATGCAGGTTTAACCAATCACCGGCGAATTGAAAATGATAGCCATTCCGTCGACAAGTCCCCCA
>DODG01000357.1:1320-3568 GCA_003509065.1 Acidobacteriota bacterium | reverse complement strand
GAGTCGTGGAATTGCCATATTTGCGGAGAAGCCCCAGTCTTTATTTCTCGACGATATCATTAGCCAGGATCTTGCTATCACAAGTTCAGGCGTGCCAAGTACAGTCGGATTTCAGATGCGACATGACCGTGGTTATACCGACATTGCTACTTATCTGAGCGATAAGTGGGTGGCAGCTATGACTATGATTGCCGAAGGTGCCGTTGAAGGCCACGGCGTTAAACACACTCATACTGAGGAGCTTGGGGGGCCAACAAACCGCGTCTGGACCGCTAACCGCGCTTGGTCTGGTACATCTGTTGTGGAAGCGGGGATTCATCAAACTGACGTCATGCGTTACTGGTCGGATGATGATGTTGAGTGGGTTCGTGCAATATACACCGATCGTCCGGTTGAGTTGCATAAAACAGAGGGTGACAATCCGATTGCGTACACGGTGATCTACGGTATGAAAAAAGGTGGGGTTGCGAATTTAATATTTACAAAACCTGCGCGATCTTATTACGGAGGTCGATTCGATTGCATTATCCACACGCATGGAACCATAAAACTCGAAAACGACTTCGTAGACTATGCGTTTGATGGGGTGTGGCCACCAGATCAACCCCCGGCACTTGAACAGGTCCGCAAGGTAGTTTCTCCTGGTCCGCATCACACTGCTATGGGAGCAGAGAGTACGAGGGCCATTGGAGAGGCGTTCGCCACATCAATTATTGAAAACAAGCCTGAATATCGGTTGAATTCGTTTCATTCGTCCATAAACTCTCTGGCTTCGGTTCTTGCGGCCAACGTATCTAATGATCTCGGTGGGGAGAGGATCGTAATAGATGAGTTTATTAATGATGATAAGTATGCCCGCTATCGAAGGAATCCGAGTAGATAGTTATTAAATGGAATCACTTTTTGATTTCTTAGTTTTTATATGGATTTTTAGCGAGGTAAGACTGGAGATATTAATTGCCAGTATCAGGGGAGTGGTTTAGTCCGACTGAATTAACTTTTAGTGGGATTCACGTTCGTGCAAAAACAGAATGGGTGCATCTATCAATTGGAGATGTTACGGGAATTGTTGGGCAAGGTGAGATCACTTCTACTCAGTTAGCGAGTGATGTTGCCCCCGTTGTGGCGAGATTAGCAAATCGATTGCGTGGTCACCGTCTGACGGATGATACAGACGTGATGAGGCTTAATGGCCTGACTGTTGAGAATTTAGAACAAGACCAAATTCTGGCGACTGCGGTGAGTGGGTTGCGCTGCGCTATCGTGGATGCTCTCTCTCAGATTGCGCAACTGCGACTGGTTGAATATTTGAGGGAGCTGTACGGTCGCGATCATGGAGATAACGACAGCATTCAACTTTATGCGAATATTAATCGTTCAATGCTCGCAAATGACGATGGATTGGTAGATCGTTCCCCCGACTCCTTTGCAGGCATGGCCCAACGAGCCATAGAGGCTGGCTTTACTACACTGAAATGCGCGCCATTTGATGAGGTAAGAGCGCCATTTACATCTTCCGGTTTGCCACGAGACGCAGAAATGGGACTTGATCGTATCCGAGCGGCGAAAGCGGCAATCGGCACTGAACGTAAATTGCTGGTTGATTGCCATTCACGTTTCGATCTTGAATCAGCGTTAGCTCTAGCACCTGAATTGTATGAGGCGGGTGTCGGATGGTATGAGGAGCCAGTTGATCCGATTACATTCCCTGACGACCTCCGAGCTATTCGCAATGCGGCTGATTTGCCAATTGCAGGAGCTGAGCACGGCTATGGGATTTCCCTATTTACTAATCTAATGGAAGAGGAAGTCTTAGATGTTGTAATGCCTGACGTGAAATTTTGTGGAGGTCCTGTTGAAGCATATCTAATTGGTAGGGAGCTTGAGTCACGATGGGCTGGGTCGGTTTCTATGCACTGTCCGTCTGGCCCTTTGTCACTTCTTGCTTCTGCGCATGCGACTGCAGCGTTTGGGAATACACTTCCACTGGAACATGCGGTTTATGAAGTTGATTGGCGGCATGAGGTTTTGGAGCCGTTTGAGAAAATAGAGGATGGATACCTGAGGTTGCCGGAGGGGTACGGATTGAGCGCCAGGTTAGATCCAGTAGCAGTTGCTATGAGAGGTCGTTCTTGGAGTGAGTAACCTAACTTCACTTTTTCTTAAGGTAATGGACTGAAAAAGTTGAATTAAGTTGACTTGGCAGCGAAAATTTAACCGAACGGATTTATGGAACTGTTATTTCGTG
>DODG01000357.1:0-973 GCA_003509065.1 Acidobacteriota bacterium | reverse complement strand
CTACTGGCCCCATATTGGTTTCTCGTTCTGATTTATTGGAACGGTTGGTGGATTTTGAGATTGAGCCAGGTGCCGAATTTGTTGTTGAATTGCTTGAGGCGGGCTATTCACTTGACGAAGAGTGGGAATCACTTCCCAAGTCGGTGCAGGGTTCTGAAAACGGAATTGTTTTGATAAGAGTTGCCGTTACGGTCTCTGAATGGAAACCCTTTCTAGCTTTGTTGCCGCCATTTCCAATTTCGCAATCGAGCGAATCGAACTCTTTTGATGATTTTCGTAAATTCGTTATGTTGCCTCGAACGATTGGAATCATACTTTTGCGGTTGGGTCATTGGGCATTCGCGATCGCTAAGGATGGAGATCTTGACGTGACTAAAACGGGCACGCGATACGTCAAAGGTCAGCACAGAAAGGGAGGCCAGTCTTCGAACAGGTTTAGGAGGGGTCGTGAGAAGTGGATAAGAGAGCTATTTGATCAGGTTGGTGAGGCTGCATGCTCACGGCTTAGTGATTATCCCGGTCAAATAGATTTTTTGTCACTCGGAGGGGACAAAGTTGTTCTTGGCAGATTTTTGAAGCGTGTGAAGTTACCTGATGGCTTGAACGATCGAGTACTACCGAACCACTTGCCTGTTAATCAGCCTGGGAGAGATGCATTGGATGCTGCTGTGCGCGATGCTTGGTCGTACCGGGTTTTTGAACTGCAATAAGGCGTTACTTTCTCAAGGGGAATACTTGTTAAAGCCGCATCGATGTATTCGAAATACGCTAAACAACATCTCATTTTTCATGTTTCCTAGACTGGAACACAGATACCCGATCTGAAACTATACGTGTTCCTGTGTGAGGCGTAGGATTTTGCGACTGGGTTATATATGATCCTGCTGTATGAGATATTTAGTGGTTTGAGTTATTCGTTATTTATCAGATCGTCGATATTGGCATGAAAACGTAATTGCCAAAAGATTAGAAC
>DODG01000364.1 GCA_003509065.1 Acidobacteriota bacterium | reverse complement strand
TTCTGCATCACTTCCACCTCGACAAACACGCCACCGTAACCAGCTGGTGGACTCGTCGGGGCCACAATCGTCAGCTTCCACATTCCCGGCTTGAGGTCCTTGATCTCAAAATTACCGTTCCCTTTACCTTTTTTTGTCTCTGGCCCAGTGCCTGTTTCGAGAAACACGGCCTTGACCATGGGATCTTTGATGTTCTCACCCTCAGCACTCTTGACCTTACCTTTGACTTTAGCCCGGCCCTTGTACTCTTGCGCGCCAACCATCGCCGAACTTGCGACCGTCATTAGTAGTACTACGACCCAGCGCGTTATCCTTGTAGTCACACTCACCCCCACGAAAACACGATTTTATGAACATGGCACCTGACTTTCATCAGTATGCCCTCTACCCATTTTAGATGAGACACTGTAAAAATCACAATAGCTCTCATCTCAATGTATCACAAGGCTTTAAAACACCTCACGCTACCCCTCTCAGCAGTCGACTTACGGGCTTTTCGAACCGGCATCCGTAACCACAACACTCACGTGAGCATTGGTCCAGCAGCACTGGAAACCACCCCCAGGGCCTGAGGAGTCATTGGCCTGCACACGCAGGACATAGTTACCAACGTCATTAAAGGTGACGCTGGTCATTGTCTCACCAGTTGTTTCGTCAGTGTCTGGTCGAGGATTACTGAAAACGACATCACCCTCTCCGCGGTGCTTGACCCAGCGAATCCGCACGGGCGCCCCTTCAAGTGCCCGCCGATTTGGATCAACTTGTCCGTCATCACTCGCCCAGATTGTGAGGTCGAGTGGCTCATTCACCGTCGCTTCATACTCAGCACTGATACTTACTGGTGGTCCTTGTTGCGGCTGTCCTCCTGGTTCGAATCGCACCATCGGCGGAGTATTTCCCTGCGCCGGTTCGAGGTACGGCTCGACCTCCCAGTCGGTCTTCAGACTCATCGGCACCTGAGTCGTTTCCCCATTCGCCACCAGGGTCCACGTTAACTGCTGGTCGCCAAAGTCGGGTGGCAACGTCACAGTAAAAACGCCCCAGGCTCGCCGAGGTAGAAAGTGAGTGGGTTGACCACGGTCTGGACCACCAGGCTCGATCCGGTTATCTGGTCCCACGGGTATATGAAGTACTTCCTCCGAGTTACGGTTAAAGTACCCAACCAGTAAACTGATTTGTCCATCGGAATGGCGGAACCAACCTTCATACGCTGCCGTCACGCTCTGACCTGATGTCCGCATCGGCGCCAGTGCTAACTCTTGCGACAGCACTTGCTGGGGTGCGATAAGCAGCAAAATCACAAGGATGCCAGTCATACCGAGACTCACAGCAGACATTCGTAATGCGGTCATAAATCGAATCTTAGGTCTTACCAGGCAGTAACGTAGAGCCGCGCAGTAGCTCACAAGAGCTTTTCGATTGTGCAGCGCACTACACGCTCTTTAGCACAGTCCACAATATGCAGCGAAAAATCCCTTACGGTTGCTGCTCGTCGGTCAGTTCGAGTCGACTTGCTTCGCGCTGGGCAATCTCAGATTCAAGATCCTCGTCACTCATGTAGGTCACGTTTACCCACGCATGTGCCATTTCGTCGACCGTCCGGTCACCCCAACCCACCCACTGACTAGGATCAGGATTGTCACGATTTGCGGAGGTGTTGTCATGCCACGCCGTGATTCGAAGGAGTGTCCCTTTCGGCAGCAACGGTGCCACATGATCCGCATACACATAGTTGTTGTGCCAATCAAATTGATAATCGTTGACATGGCTCAACATCCGGCGCTCACCCGTTGGCAGCAAAGCCTCCATCGACATTGCTTTACCACGCAGGTGCATATGCGGCTGAAAATTCTCTACCCGACCAGCCTTCTTCAGTGGGAAAAAGCCCTGATGCACCGAAACAGTATTCGGTGGAATGTCGAGGCCACGACTCCCCCCTTCAATACCGTGCATGAGGTGCAACACTTGGCGATGTTTCGGCTCGTACCCTTTCGGGTGGAAGTAAATTGCGAGTTCGGCTGAATCCGTGATCTCTTCGCCAACCGCATGATAGTGAATATCCCAAACTATTTTTGAACCAGGCAGCATCAATTTGCCACTATCTGGGCGCGTAATCTCACCCTGCTTCCCGACGGCCCACTCCATGAAGAGACCGGGGCCGACATCATCAGGATCAGTTGCTGTTTCTTCTAACTCTGGCTCTTCCTGCTGAAGCCTCGCTAAAGCATGGTGCATAATCCGTCGACCCTTGGGCGTGGACGGTCTAATCTCGATCGCACGAACCCAACGCGCCTCAGTCAGACCGGTCTCGACAACAGGCTTATACCAAACATCCTGCGCTCGAGCAGCCATCTTGTAGGCCGGAGACTTAACAATTAAATTCGGTGGTCCGAACAGCTCCTCGAAGTTCCAAGTCTCCCCTTTGGGCCAGGTCATAGGATTAGGCATGTCCACCGGGTCTCCCATCGGAGCCCCTGCATCTACCCACCTGACGATGGTATTAATTTGATCGTCGGTCAACGAGCGATCGTTCTTGAACTCTTGGATACCAACCGTCTTATCAAGATGCCATGGTGGCATCTCACGGGCCGCCACCGCAGCTTTAATACTCCGAGCCCATGGTCGCGTCTCACGGAAATTCACGAGGGACATTGGTGCCATCGAACCGTCTCGATGACAGGCCTCACACTTTTGTTGAAATATGGGAGCAATGTCTTTCGTGAAGGTCACCGCTTCGTCAACTGATTGCGCTGACACCAGCATTGGAGCGCTCCCTAAGAACGCAAACAACACGGCACACCCAACCAAGTTCGGCCAACTAAGAAATCGTGTATTTGCCATGACACGCCCTTCTTTCAGTGACGCCGGAACAGACTCTCCTGACAATTTAAGAACTCTTATATGCAAGAATTTTACACTAGTCAACCGACGAGTTCACTGCCAAAAAACTAGGAGGCAAACTCCTAACATTGACGCACGGCGGAAGGCTTCAAATGGGTCAAAATACAGTCAAAAAACAAGGCAAACAGGCACCCTCTGGTCGTGTTGGAACCCACAACTGCCGCTAGAAATAAACTGCTCAAATTGTTTACAATTCCACGCACACAACCCATCGGTGCGCTCCATTTGAACTGGTTGTGTGATAATCACCTCAAATTGTCAGTACCGAGGAATCTGGATTTACAAAAAGCTACGGGCAGTACCAGCGCACCGCCCTCGCATTCATACGGAGAAAATCAATGATTGATAGCAATGCCACCCCCCGACGAAGCTTTCTAGGTCGAATAGCAGCGACCGCCGTTGCTGCTGGCCTTCCATGGTCGGGTGGCCATACCGCTGCAGCCGCCACACAAGACTGGACCAGTGAGGTAGGAGGCAGTCATAAGTGCTTTTTTGACTTTCCGAACCACAAACTAAGCTTTCCACTGGTGCACATTTTCAACTACATCAATACCTATGCCTCGGCCTACGGAGTGGGCAATGAGGAGGTCGGCACAGTGGGAACCTTTTACGGCGGGGGTCCAGCGTCGAGTATTTTCCTGGGATTTAACGACGAGATTTGGTCTAGGTACAACGTGGGTGAGTACGCGGGCTTGGACGATTCGGCTGGCAGGCCATACACGAGAAACGTGTTCAATCACCCGACCTCGGACGATTCGGTTCTACTCGCAAAGGGGTTGCAGTCTCCAAACTTCGCTGCGCTTGAGGGTGCTATGCCCCTAGTAGGGATTGAGAACCTTCAGAATCTGGGCACAAAGTTTATTATGTGCAACAACGCTTTGAACTCATGGGTGGTAGAACTTGAGGCGCGAGGTAAAGGGACGGCGGCTGATATCGATGCGGCGCTCCGAGCGAACTTGCTGCCAGGAGTGACCCTCGTGCCAGCAATGGTGATCGCCATTGAACAAGCTCAACAAGCTGGTATTGCGTACAACAAGCAGTGACTTAAGAGTCGACGACATCAAGCAAGACACTCTGGTCGGTGTCCAACCAACTGGTTGGACACCGTTCGTTCAGGTCTCCTAATAATGAGGAATCACCATGAGTTTCCAGAAATCGAGTGAGCCACTGCTCCCCCGCGCCATCAACCACCGGCGTGTCGCGATTACGCCCACACGCCGTGACTTTCTCAGAACATCAAGCGCTGTCGGCATTTCCGCCGCTACCTTGACACTAAGCGCTGGCCAGTGGGGCTGCAGCCCAGGAGGTGATACACCAGATGTCACTGATTCGGCAGAACGCGAACTGGCGTTCCTCGCGTTGGATGCCGCTGTGCAGGCCGGTGCGAGCTACGCCGATGTCCGTGTATCACGACATTGGTTCGAGTCGCTGCGAACACGAGAAGAACAAATTACGGGCGTCAATTTCACGGAATCATATGGCCTCGGTATCCGCGTACGAGTTGGAGGCTCGTGGGGATTCACCGGAACACGCGACCTGACCTCCCAAGCGGTCGCAACCGCTGCGAAAAATGCAACGGTGATTGCAGCAGCAAATGACCGCATCGCACCACAGGAAACCGAACTGGCCCCCGTCGACAGGTATCCCAACGCGCAGTGGGATACACCTCACACGATTGACCCGTTCGATGTGTCACTTGAGGAAAAAGCTGATGTGCTGTTTGCCGCTAGTCGCGCAGCGCTCAAGGTCAAGAATGTTCAGTTTGTTTCTGGCAACCTGATGGCAGTTAAAGAGCGCCGTCTGGTGGCAACCACGGAAAATTCAGT
>DODG01000163.1 GCA_003509065.1 Acidobacteriota bacterium | reverse complement strand
CGGTGATCACGTCGCGGACACCTCCGACGTTGGGGCTAACACTGGGAAGCCCGGCCGCCATTGCTTCGATGATTGCTACCGGCGTGCCTTCGTTCCGTGATGTAAGGAGCGAAAGGTCAGAAGCAGCATAGATTTTTTCGAGGTCTCCCCGCCAGCCCAAAAATCGTATGTCGTTTGCCATTTCCAAGGCACGTGCTTTCGATTCGACCTCGCTTCGCAGCTCTCCATCTCCAACCACTAGGAATATCGCCTGTGGGTGGCGTAGCTTGATCAATTTGGCTGCGTCGAGGAAGACCTCTGGCTGTTTGATTGGTGTAAGCCGACCGACCCAAACGATCACTTTGGCTTCTTCTGGAATGCCAAGCTGTTTTCGGGCGTCTCGCCGTGCCGTATTGTCGATGGCTTCGAGAGGGGCCAAATCTAACCCTAAGGGTACAACCTGAAAGCGATCTTCCCTTCCGATTCGATACTCCTTGAGAAGTTCTTGGCGAACCTGTGCGGAGACCGCGATGAGTGTGTTGGTTCGTCGGGCGAGCAATTTCTCAGCAGCAAGAAATAACGCTGTTTTGGGCGCAGAGAAGTATCCTTCCAGTACGTGCCCATGGTAAGTGTGCACGAGTTTCACTGGATGGTTGCGAGCCCAGAGCGTGTTGTAGACGATAGCGGCTTGACGTCCGAGGGCACCGGCCTTCGCCATGTGTGTGTGGACGATGGCTGGCCGCAGGTTTCTTAGGAGCCGCAACAACTGCCAAAAGGTGCGTATGTCGTTCAAAGGATCGACTTTGCGACGAAGTATTGGCATCGAAATGATGTCGAGCCCTTCTGTGGAGAGCAAGGTTCGCATGTCGCCTTCATCGGGGCCGAGCTGGCCATGCACGAGCGTTGTATGGAAGCCTGCTGAATCAAGGCGCCTGGATAGCTTGATCGCCTGGATTGAAGGGCCACCGATATTTAAGCGAGTAATGATCCTGAGGATGCGAATCGGCGCTGACTTGTGTTTCTGTTGTGTCATGTGGCGCACGCGCCTCCAGGCTCACGGACCAATAGAATTGTTTGGTATGCAAGCAGAAGGTGGACGATTCCGGTTGGGTTGCCGATTATAGGCGGGGTTCTGTATTAGGTGGGATGATGGTTTGAATAAAATACTCTACATATCGTACGACGGCGTGCTCGAACCTTTGGGCGAGTCACAGGTTGTCAGCTATCTCGACCGACTTGCGGCCAATAACAAGATCAAGCTGCTTTCTTTCGAGAGGCCGAAAGACTTGGCCAATCGGGTAAGAGTTTCGGCGATGCGCGATCGGTTGGAAAGGCACGGTATCGAATGGGTTTGGTTGCGCTACCACAAATGGCCACCAGTAGTATCCACGCTGTTTGACATACTTATTGGAGTCAAGCTTGCCCGAGCAGCGTGTCGTTCTGACGGTATACATGTAGTGCATGCTCGTGGCTATGTGCCGTCGTTGATCGCGATTACAGCGCGCCGTGGCGGCGGAGCCAAGTTCCTGTTTGATATGCGCGGCTTTTGGGTTGATGAAAAAGTAGAGGCTGGGCACTGGAAAGCAGGCGGCATTCTATTTCACGTTGGTAAGTGGTGTGAACAACGGTTCTTCCGGGCAGCTGATGCGATTGTGTCACTCACTGAGGCAGGCGTCCGGACTTTTTCTACGGGCGGGTACCCCGTTCGGGAAGGGGTTCCGGTAGTTGTGATTCCTACGTGTGTTGATTTGCAGCGCTTTACGGTAGAAGAGAAAGACTCGACTTTAAGCTCCAAACTTGGGATCTCTGGCGCAGATGTTATCGGCTGTGTTGGGACAATGAGCGGATGGTACTTGAGGGCCGAGATGTTGCGATTTCTCGCGTGTATCTCTCAGGCGTTTGAGCAGGCCCGTATCCTCATTGTCACTCGGGAAGATCATGATTCCCTGCGCCGGGACTGTGAGGCTGCTGGGGTTCCCCAGGACCGACTGATTATCCACAGCGCTCAGTTTGCTGATATGCCGCGGGTGATGTCGCTGTTCGACGCTGGAGTTTTCTTTATACGCCCCTCAATGTCGAAGCGTGGCTCTGCAGCCACGAAGCTAGCGGAATTCTTAGCGTGTGGTGTGCCCGTAATCATCAATGATGGTGTTGGGGATTCAGGGGGAATCGTGGCACAGCAACGTGTGGGAGTGGTATTAGATGATCTCGATGAAAGAGGGTTTGATTCGTCGCTTGCACAGATCCGCACCATGCTGACGGATTCGAGCGTGCGTGGTCGTTGCCGGCAGACCGCAGAGGAGCTATTTGATCTTCAACAGGGTGCCGAGCGGTACGGACATTTGTACGAACAACTAACCAAGGCCGTTTCACACCAATGACCGTTTCCTTTATCATTTGTTGCTTGTCGGTGACTTTGCCCGGCTGATTACAGGAGAGATCGTCGCATGCGGTTCCTCCACTCGGTTCCTTAGCCACACTACCTCTGAATCCTATCTAGGACATATAACCGTGCCTCGTGTCTCCATATGTCTACTGTCGTATAACCAGGCTGGATTTCTTCGCGACTCGATCGAAAGCGTGGTGGCGCAGACGTTCACGGACTGGGAGCTTATCGTCGTCGACAATGGTTCGACGGATGAGTCGGAGGAGATCCTGAATTCTTATGAAGGCCGGGCAGAGATCCGTGTCATCCTGCACGAGAAAAATGATGCTCCGACAAAGCGCCTCAATGAAGCGATTGCTGCCAGCTCTGGGGAGTTCATCTCGGTGCTTTACTCGGACGACTTCTACCTCCCTGACAAACTGCGTCTGCAAGTGGAGGCATTCGACAAATTGCCGAGTGACTACGGCGTGGTCTATTCACCTGGTGAACGTCTTGACGTAGACACAGGAGAGCGTTGGATAGACGCAACGCTCACCGCTGAAGGGCCCATTTTTGACAATCTATTGACCGAGTTTAGTGCTCGCCGACCGATTAACCCGATCTCGCCTCTCATCCGGCGGGAGTGTTTTGAGAGGCACCCATTCTATGAGGACATATTCGTAGAAGGTGAGCTTATCTTTTTTCGAATTGCGATGACGCACCAGTTTCACTTCATCCCGCAACCCACGGTGGTTATGCGCGACCATCCGCATAATCGTGGACGAGCTGTAAAACGTAACGTTGAGACTTTGCTTATTTTCCTCGACAAACTTGAAAGCGAGCGTGATTTTCCGGAGGCGAGCCGCGAATCGTTCAGAATCATGCGTGGAGACGTTTATCGGTTCGGAATGTGGTGGGGAATTCGAACGGTGAATGATCCTGCTTGGGCTCGCGAGATGCTGATAAAAGCAGTTAAGTTTGACAGGCGACAGGCTTTGCACCCAAAGATTATTCTGGGGTTAGGTCTGTCGATGTTGTCAGCGTCGCAATTGCGTCGACTGAACCAACTTGCCGCTATGATTCGACCAAGCCGTGGTCACTCCAACCATGTCGAACACTAGTCTACTCTGGGCGAACTTGTTGTTTGGCCTAGTGATGGAGGATGAGGTCAAATGACCCTGATCGACCGTGTAGGGACCATGGGGCCCTTTTCTCGGTCTTTCCTTGCCCTCGGAGCGCAAAACTATGTATCGATGGCGCTCGCTTTTGCCTTAAACGTAGTTCTAACGCGGCGCCTGGGCGTCGAGGATTATGGGCGGCTGGCGATGCTGCTCATGCTGGGGCAAGTACTCCTGCTTGGGACAGCCAACTGGACCCATATCGGATTTGTGAGGTTTGCTTCAGAAGAATTCAATGCGACAGGACGTCTCTATAAATCGTTTTGGTCGCGTATTTCAATCGCTTTTCCGTTCGCCTTGCTGTGTATGTTCGCCCTGATCTGGTGGCGTCCGTTTGTCGCTTCATACCTGGGAGTGCCCGTTTGGGCTATCGGAATAATCATCGCCCAGTTTCTTGCTACGTTCGCCCTGCAGTCCCTGGGAGGGGTATTCCAGGCGAGACAGGAAATGGGGCGTTACGGGGCGATGTTAGTTCTTGAGAAGGCAGCGGTCTTGACTCTTGTGGCAGCTTTACCCTTAGCTCTCCTGAACGTCCCAGTCGTTTTGGCTCTGTATGCTGTTGGCGCGATCCTCGTAACCATGGCAGCACTTTTGATACTTGGACGACGAGCGTTGCTACCCGTGCAATGCGGAGCAACGAGGAAGCGAATGCTCGCATTTTCTTTCCCGCTACTTATTTCCTGTTGGGCAGGGTTCTTTGGCGCGAACTGGTTTGATTTCATCATCATTCGACAGTTCCGTCCGATTTCCGACGTGGGCCTGTATCAACTAGGCTGGCAGATAGCAGCTGTCGCGCAGCAGATTACAATCGTATTTTCGACGCTGCTGTTGCCAAAGCTTTCGATCATGGTAGCCAGGGGCGAGAAATCGGCTATACGTAATTTTCTGGACCGGACTTTGCCCCAGTGGCTTCTGACGACTTCTGTCTTGTTCATCGTGATCCTATTGACAGCCCGTTGGCTGTTACCAGCCATTTTCGGTCCCGTGTTCGGGGACGCAGTCCCAGTTTTGGCCCTGTTACTGGTTGCATCCAGCGCTCTCGCACTCTTCAACGGCTTGGTCCCGCTTATTAGCGCTAGTGGTCTCACTTGGGGGCTGTCCGGTGTGACGCTGATATCTGCTTCTACCAATGTCGTCCTCGATTTCCTCCTGATTCCAAGGTTCGGCATCGTAGGTTCGGCATGTGCGACCGTTCTGGCGTATTCACTTTCGGCCGGGATTGTCATGATCTTGGTGCAGCGGCGGTTCGGGCATGTGAGACACTTGCCATGGCTTATTGTCCCGGTGCCAATGGTCTACTTGATAATCTTGCTTGTGCCAGACCCTGTGTCGTATCTGGTCGGTGTGATTTGCGGTGTGGTGAGTGTAAGTGTTCTGCTTCGAATTTATGGCTTTGGGAAGGTGCTCATGAAGGAGGATCCGGCGTGAAGGTGATGATTTTGTGTGGTGGCCAGGGCACACGCCTCCGGGAGGAGACTGAGTTTCGCCCGAAACCCTTGGTCGAAGTCGGTGGCAGGCCGATTCTTTGGCACATCATGAAGCTCTATGCTCACCATGGACTAAACGAATTCGTGCTGTGCCTCGGCTATCGCGGGAACATGATCAAGGAGCATTTCCTGAACTACGAGGCGATGAACAACGACTTCACGATGTCGTTGGGTTCCAAACATGAAATCGAGTACCACGGTGAACATGACGAAGCAGAATTTCGGGTAACTCTGGCTAATACTGGACTTGAGTCGATGACTGGCGCCCGAATCAAGCGGGCGATGAAGCATGTCGATGGTGATACGTTCATGGTTACCTACGGGGATGGTTTAAGCGATGTCGATGTCAAGGCACTTCTTGAATTCCATCGATCGCATGGTCGGCTCGCGACGGTGACCACAGTCAGCCCCGTGTCCCGCTATGGGGTTCTAGATTTGGACGCCGCTGGTACAGTTTCTGGGTTCGACGAGAAGCCACAAATCGATGGATGGGTCAACGTTGGCTTTTTTGTTTTCGACCGAAAAGTCGACGAGTATTTGGACTCCGATGACGACTGCGTGCTTGAACAGAAACCGTTAACTCGGTTGGCTCGTGAGGGGGAGCTGATGGCTTACCGACATGACGGATTTTTTTACGCGATGGACACGTACCGTGAACTCAAGATACTGAATGAACTTTGGGATCGTGGCGAGTCGCCCTGGAAGGTATGGTGCTGACTTATCGTGTTCTGCTGACCGGAGTAGGTGGCTTCGTTGGCTCCCATCTCGCCCGCCAACTACTGGCGGAAGGGCATGATGTAACTGGACTCATCAGTCCCTCGACGGACCGTTGGCGGATCCGTGACATCGAGAGCCGCTTGTCGATAGTGGAAAGTGACCTAGAGAACGTGGCGGCGGTCGAGGATCTTATCCAAACTGCACGCCCGGAAATCTGTATTCATCTGGCGTGGCGCGGTTGGTCAGGTCGTGCAGCTGCGGAAACCAACTTCACATCGCTTAGCGGAAGCCTTGAATTGCTGCGACTGATTCAGAAAATCGGCTGCGAACGATTCGTGGCGGCAGGTACCTGCTTCGAATACGATCTTCAGTATGAGCAACTTGTAGAAACAACGCCTCTGAATCCGCACGACGTCTATGGGGCATGCAAGAAGGCGCTGTTTGAAATTGCTCAGGAGTTCTCAAATCTAACAGGACTTCGTGTCCTTACCCCCCGACTCTTTTATTCATACGGGCCTTACGAAGATGAGCGTCGGCTTGTTCCGTCGACCATGCTGCGCTTGTTGAAGGGAGAGACGGCTGAGTTAACACCGGGCCTCCAAGTCCGTGACTACCTTCATGTTGAGGATGCCGCCGCGGCTATTTGGAGTGCCGCTACAAGTCGAATCGATGGCGCGGTAAACATTGGCTTGGGCGAACCCACCACCGTTGCTGAGATCGCTGAGACGATAGGTGACTTGCTCGGCAGGCCAGACTTGATTTTGCTAGGTGCGAGAGACTGCCCCGAAAATGAGCCTATGCGG
>DODG01000042.1:4915-5227 GCA_003509065.1 Acidobacteriota bacterium | reverse complement strand
CCATGCGCCGATGGTTATGTATCGGGGCCTTGCCGATGACCTTGCATTGATGGATTGGCTTGAACAGTACATTTTGCCTGCAGAGGCCAAGACCGTTACCCCTGAGTTTGTTCGTGTTGGGACAAAACTGGCTTTACTTGAAATGATTCGATCCGGCACGACGACTTATGCAGACATGTATTATTTTGAAGACGTAATTGCGGAAGCAACCCACGAAGCAGGCATGAGGGCAGTTTTGGGTCAGACGGTGATCCGGTTTCCTGCACCGGACGCTGCGACGCCTAGCGAAGCGTTGGAGCGAGCTTCACAATT